>NZ_JBAQWU010000439.1:0-4758 GCF_049299075.1 Gordonia sp. (in: high G+C Gram-positive bacteria) | reverse complement strand
CAGAAGAACATCTTCCAGTCGCGGGTGATCTTCACGTTGTGCCAGCGCTTCCCGGCCACGATGCGCAAGGTGATCGGCCAAACCAATCGGGCCATGCTGGGTAAGGACTACCCGATGGACCCGAACTTCACCCCGCCGTACAACCCGTGGGAGCAGCGCTTGTGCGTGGTGCCTGACGGCGACATGTTCAAAGACCTACGCGCCGGGCGCGCGTCGATCGTCACCGGCGCGATCAAGACCTTCACCGAAACCGGCATCTTGCTGGAGAGCGGACAAGAGCTCGAAGCCGACATCATCGTCACCGCCACCGGTCTGAATATCCAGCTCTTCGGGGGCATGACGCTGGCCGTGGACGGCGCGCCCGTCGACCTCACCAAGACGGTCGCCTACCGCGGCCTGATGCTGTCCGGTCTGCCGAACTTCGCCTTCGTCGTCGGGTACACCAACTCGTCGTGGACGCTCAAAGTGGACATGCTGTGCCAGTACTTCATCCGGATCCTCAGCTACATGGACGCTCGCGGCTACACCAGCGTTCGCCCGCACACCGACCCGGCGATGGATACCCGCCCGCTGCTCGACTTCGGCGCCGGCTACGTCCAGCGCGCCCTGGACACGCTGCCGCGCCAAGGCACCGTCGACCCGTGGCAGATGTCGATGAGCGTCTACGCCGACCGCAAGTTGATCAAGCGGGGCCCCGTCGACGACGAGTTCCTGGTCTACAAGCAGGTGGTCCCCGCTCGCGACGCCGAGGTAGTTAGCGCCTGACGCGACGGGAGGTGGGGTCAGCCGAACTGCCCTCGAAGGTGGAGCAATGCTCATAGCATTAGTCGTCTGCCGAGAAGTTGCCGACGTCGAGGAGCTACGACCATGCTAAGCGATAAAAACTGGCAGCTTGCCGCCGTGATTCTCTACTTTGCGTGCATGCTCGGGATCGGCTACTACGCCTACCGCCAGACCCGCGACGATTTGGACGGCTACATGCTGGCCGACCGCGGCTTAAAGCCGTGGGTGGCGGCACTCTCCGCCGGCGCCTCGGACATGTCCGGTTGGCTGCTGATGGGCCTGCCCGGCGCCGTCTACGCCAGTGGCCTTGTCGAATCGTGGATCTTCATCGGCCTCACCGCCGGCGCTTGGTTGAACTGGAAGATCTGCGCCCCACGGCTGCGCGCCTACACCGAGGTCGCCGGCGACGCGATCACCATCCCCAGCTTCCTGGAACGTCGCCTGCACGACCAGTCACATGCCCTGCGCATCGTCTCCGGCGTGATCATCCTGGTGTTCTTCACGTTCTACGTCTCCAGCGGCATGGTGGCCTCAGGCAAGTTCTTCGACGAGTCCTTCGGCGTGAACTACACCTGGGGCATGCTGATCGTCGCCGGGATCACCATGCTGTACACCCTGTTCGGCGGGTTCCTCGGCGCCTCGCTGACCGACGTCGCCCAGGGCATTCTGGTGTTCCTCGCACTGGTTACGGTCCCCATCGTCGGCATCATCGAACTCGGCGGATTCGACGCCACAGTCGAGGGCATCAAGGCCGTCGATCCCGAGCGCCTCAGCTTCTTCGCCGGCGGCAGTGCGGTGGCGATCATCTCCGCGGCGGCGTGGGGTCTGGGCTACTTCGGTCAACCGCACATCATCGTCCGGTTCATGGCGCTGCGCTCGCCGAGCGACGCCCCCACCGCCCGTCGCATCGGCCTGGGATGGATGATCCTGTGTGGCGTGGGTGCGGTGGGTACCGCGCTGGTCGGCCTCGCGTACTACGGCACCGCCGACGAACTAAACGACCCGGAAACTGTCTTCTTGGCGCTGTCAAAGGTGCTCTTCCACCCCTTCGTCGCCGGCCTGGTGCTGGCTGCCGTGCTGGCCGCGATCATGTCGACGATCTCTTCTCAGCTGATCGTCTGCTCGTCGGCCGTGGTGGAAGACCTCTACAAACTGGTCGCCGCGAAGGCCGGCTGGCGCGAATTGGAGCCGTCGACATACGTGCGCTTCGGCCGTCTCGGCGTGCTCATCATCGCGGTGATCTCCGTTCTGTTGGCGCTCTCCCCGTCGAACAGCATTTTGGCACTCGTGGCCTTCGCCTGGGCGGGCTTCGGTTCGGCGTTCGGCCCGACGGTGCTGCTCTCGCTATGGTGGCGCAAACTGACCACTGCCGGGGCGCTCGCCGGCATCGTCACCGGTGCCGTCGTCGCCTACATCTGGGGCCAGACGTCGCTGCACGACAGCCTGTACGAGATCATTCCCGGCTTCATCGCCAATTTCCTGGTCGCCATCCCGGTCAGCCTGCTGACGACTCGGAAAGACGGCGAGGCCATTGACGCCGAGTTCGACGCGGCGGTCGAGCTCGCTGGCGGCCGGCGCGGTATGGAACGCGAAGTCGCGATCGACAGCTGACCCGGCCGCCGCGGTGCTCAGTCGCGGAGCAAGCCCTTGGCGACGTGAGTCACCTGGATCTCGTTGGAGCCCGCGTAGATCATCAGGCTCTTGGCATCGCGGGCGAGTTGTTCGACCCGATACTCGGCCATATAGCCGTTGCCGCCGAATAGCTGCACGGCCTCCATCGCGACCTCGGTGGCCGCCCGTGACGAGTACAGCTTCATCGCCGAAGCCTGCGCCAGGCTCGGCGGTTTTCCGGCCTGCGAGGCCTCGATCGCGGTGAACAGCATGTTTTGCACGTTGATACGGGCGATCTCCATCTCGGCCAGCTTCAGCTGGATGAGCTGGAAGCGGGCGATCTCGGTGCCCCACAGCTTCCGGCTCTTGGCGTACTCGATCGATAGGCGCTGGCACTCGTTGATGATGCCCAGACTCAACGCCGCGATGCCGATACGCTCGGCGGTGAAGCCGGCCTTGGCGTTGCCGCCACCGCTCTTGTCGGCGCCGGTGTCTTCGGTCTCGCCGAGCAGCCGGTCCTTGGACAGCCGGACGTCGTCGAAGAACAGCTCGCCGGTGGGCGAGCTCATCATGCCCATCTTCTTGAATGCCGGGCCCTGGGTGAGGCCTTCCATGCCCGAGTCGAGGACAAAGGTGAGCACCTTGCGCTCACGCATCGGCGTCCCGTCCCCCTCGTCGAGCTTGGCAAAGACGACGATGGTGTCGGCGTTGGGGCCGTTGGTGATGAAGGTTTTGTTGCCGTTGAGGATGTAGTCCTCGCCGTCGCGGCGCACCGTGGTCTTCATACCGCCGAGCGCATCGGATCCGCTGTCGGGTTCGGTGATGGCCCAGGCGCCGACCTTCTCCATGGTGACCAGCTCGGGCAGCCAGCGCCGCTTCTGCGCGAGGGTACCGCGGCCACGGATGGTCGAGACCGTCAGGCCCAACGAGACACCCATCGAGGCGATCAGACCGAGCGCGACGCCGGCCATCTCCATATTCAGGATCAGGAACATGGTGTTGCCCAGCCCCGTCGAACCGCCGCCCTTCTTTACCTCGCCGGCTTCCTCCGCCGCGAGATCGGCTTCCAGCGACTCCGCAGCCATCGAGTCCATGCCGAAGGCGGCGAGCATCTTGCGGATGATGTCGAACGGCGGCAGCTGGCCGGTCTCGAGTTCGTCGACGTGCGGGCGGACCTCCTTCTCGATGAAACCGCGCACCGCGTCGCGCACCATCAGGTCTTCTTCGGACCACTCGAACAACTCTGCCTCCAACTTAGAACGTGTTCTACTTCTGCTGAGACAGTAGCGTGCTGGGTGTGACCGCGACAGTCCCCGCGCCCATCGGGCGCATTCACCCGCCCGACAGCCTGGATGCCGCCGACCTCGATCAGATCACCGACGTCGACGACGAGGCGGACTTCCCGGCGAATCCCGACGCGGCCGAACAGATCTGGGCGGCGGCGCGCCACTGGTATCAGGCCGGCGTCCAGCCGGGGATCGCCGTCTGTGTCCGGTACCGCGGCGCGGTGATTCTCAACCGGGCCATCGGGCACGCCGTCGGCAACGGCCCCGACGACGTACTGGCGCGCCGCGCGGGCACCGGCGCCGCCGAGCCGGTGCCACTGCGCACCACCACCCCCGTGTGTGTCTTCTCCACCGCCAAAGCGATGGCGTCGACAGTGGTGCACCTGCTGATCGAGCGCGGCGACCTGCGCCTGTCCGATCGGATCGACGATCTGATTCCCGGTTACCGCGCGCACGGCAAGGGCCGCACCACCGTCGACCATGTTCTGACGCATCGCGCCGGAGTGCCGATTCCCACCGGGCCGCGCCCGGATCTTCGCCGCAGCGAAGACAGCGCCTACACGCGCGAGATGCTGTCGGCGCTGCGGCCGATCTACCCGCCAGGGACCCTGCACATGTACCACGCGCTGACCTGGGGTCCGCTGGTGCGCGAGATCGTCGCCGCGGCCACCGGGCGCAGTATCCGCGACATTCTGGCGAACGAAATCCTTGATCCGCTCGGCTTCCGGTGGACCAACTTTGGCGTCGCACCCGACGACGTCGGGCTCGTCGGCCCCAGTTATGTGACCGGACCACCGAACTCCGGCGCCATCGACGCGGCGTTCGCCCGGGTGGTCGGCGGCACGATGGCGCAGATCATCCCGATGGCCAACACCGAACGGTTCCTCACCGGGGTGGTCCCCTCGTCGAATGCGGTCTCCACCGCCGACGAACTCTCCCGCTTCGCCGAACTGCTGCGCCGCGGTGGCCAACTCGACGGGCACCGGGTGCTGTGGCCCTCGACGCTGCGCGCGGCCACCGGCCAGCGGCGACGCTTGCGGCCTGACGTGGCGACCGGCGGTGTCCCGCTGCGCTGGGG
>NZ_JBAQWU010000438.1:0-1941 GCF_049299075.1 Gordonia sp. (in: high G+C Gram-positive bacteria) | reverse complement strand
GCGGCCCTTCTCGTTCCCGTCCCCGCGCAACCGCTGTCGGACTTGGTAGCCGCTGTCGGACTACTCCGACAGCGGCAACGGGATTCGACCGCGAGAACCGCGACCGAATCGTCGCGCCCAACAGCAGCGCCGGCGACCGCACTCCCCCAACTGCGCCTCCCCGACCGCGCACCGTGTGCTTGGATCGACCAATGAGGTACTCGACGCCGCATGCAGGTGCCGCCATGCGGTGGCTGATGTGGGTGGCCCCGGGTGCCGGGTTCGCACTGGCCACCGTCGGCCGGGCCGCCCTGGGTTCGGTGGGCTGGGGCACGGTGCTGATGGTCTACTTCAGTGTTCTGCTCGTACCGCTCCTGTACCTGCCGACGATCGTGAACGCCTTCGACCGCCACGCACGCGCCGTCCGGAACACGAGGCGTCTGGTCACCTGAACTGCCGTCTCTTGGTGGCTGGCCCTGTCCGTCTGGGCACTGGCCATGCCCGACGCCGCCGACAGCACAGACCCCGGATCAGTCCTGAGCCACTGGGGTCTGTCAACGACGGGTGAAAACTGACCCCCTATCGACGGGTGAAAGTTGACCCCCTTGTGTTGTTGATATTTACTGTTCGCCCGGTTCGGGCGAGGTGTTGAGTAGCTCGCGGCGCGAGCGTGTGCGGTAAGAATCGCCGCTGAGGGCGAGTACCTCGGCGTGGTGGACGAGGCGGTCGATCATCGCGGCGGCGACGATGTCGTCGTGGAAGATCTCTCCCCACCGCCCGAACGGCATGTTCGAGGTGATCAGGATCGAGCCTTGTTCGTAGCGGTGCGCCACGAGTTGGAAGAACAGGTTCGCCTGATCGGCGTCGAAGGGCAGGTAGCCGACCTCGTCGATGATGAGGAGCTTGTACCGGCGCAGCCGTTTGAGCTCGTGCTCCAGACGGCCGTCGCGGTGGGCGCGGGTGAGGCGGTCGGCCCAGCCGGTAGCGGTATCGAAGGCCACCGGAAACCCGGCCTGGCAGGCTTTGATTCCCAGCCCGATTCCCAAATGGGTTTTACCTACGCCGGGTGGGCCGAGCAGGATCACGTTCTCAGCTTTAGGCACGAACGTCATCGTCGCCAGATGCGCCAGGACGTCGCGCCGCAGGGAGGGCTGGTGGTCGGCGTTGAAGTCCTCCAACGTCTTCATCGCCGGGAAGTGGGCGCCGCCGATCCGTATTCGGGTACCGCTGGCCTCACGGTCAGCGACCTGACGTTGCAGGACCGCCGCCAAATACTCCTCGTGAGACCAGCCGTCGGAGCGGGCGGTAGCGGCCATCTGCTCCCACACCTTCGCGATCGTCGGGGTTTTGAGTGCCCGGGCCAGGTACGCCAGCGCTGCGGCGGTATCGCTGCTCATCAGGCCACCTCGCTGCTGGTGTGGGCGCGGGTGCCTGCCGGGTCGAAACCGGTGCCGAACAACTCGTCATAGCTACTGGTCGCCCGGACGGTCACCGGCTCGGCCGGCAAGAGTCGGCCGCGTCGGGCGGCATCGTGGCGGGCCCGTTGATCGGCGGCATACCGTGCACGCAGGACCTTGGCCGCGGCCACATGCTCGGGGTCGGTGATTGGGCGGGCACTATCCCAGCACCGTTGATGATGGCCGATCAGTTCCCCGGCGCAGGTGATGATCACCTCGCTCATACTCGCGGTGATCTCCACGTTCCGGCCGATGGCCGCAGGATGGGCCGAGTAGTCATTCCCGGCGACCCGCACGTAATAGTCCCGGCCCAGCCGCGTCCTGGCCTGCAATCCGACCATCGGCGCCACCGGCGGCAACACCGTCATCGCCGCCCGGTGTCGACGGCGCTTGAAAACTGAACACTAACGGCGCTCGAAAAGTGGACACTCTGCCGACGATTGGAGGGTGATCACTTTGGAGGATTGGGCGTTGATCCGCAGGCTGGCCGCTGATGGTGTGCCGA
>NZ_JBAQWU010000437.1:0-4771 GCF_049299075.1 Gordonia sp. (in: high G+C Gram-positive bacteria) | reverse complement strand
GGTCTGCGGTGCGCCGCTGATGGGTCCGAGCAGGTGAATCCGGCTGGCGGCCACGGTCGGGTCGAGGCCGTCGGCGAGGAGCGTGGCCACCTGCCGCGCACACTCGTCCCAGTGGACCGGTCCGCGGTGGCACACGACCGGAGCCGGATCGGCCCGGCGCACCCACCGCGGAAAGGCGAGATTGCGCCGCGCGGGTGCGACACGCACGTTGAGGTCGTCGACCGCCGCGACCCGTGCCCGGAGTTCGTTCTCGACTCGCCCGGCATCTGAATCCGGTTGCGCGGCGAAGCAGTACAGCGCGAACTGATCGGTAATGCGGTGCTGCGCATGCCAGAACATCTCGGCGTCACCAGGTGCCAGGGCAGACATTGCACCACCTTCCAGGCACCACCCCTGATCGCTGTAGGGTCCAGTGACAGCGTACGAGGGAGAGAGCCGAATGCCGCACGACGCCGCCCCGAACAACACGACCACCACAGCCACTCCGGTGATCGTGGGCGTAGGACAGTCCTCCGAGCGATTGGACGATCCCGGCTACGCCGCCCTGGGCGAAGCCGATCTGGCCGCGCGGGCCGTGCTCGAAGCTTTCGCTGACACCGGTGCTGATCCAGCCGAACTGGCCGCGCGGATCGACGTCGTGGCTGCGGTCCGCTCGTTCGAGAAGTCCAGCCCCGCCGGGCACTCCCCGTTCGGGCGCCCGGACAATATGCCGCGCGCCGTGGCCACGCGCACCGGGATGGATCCGACCCGGGCCGTGGAAGAAGTGACCGGCGGCCAGAGCCCGCAGCACTTGATCACCGAGTTCGCCGGGCAGATCGCCGCCGGCACGTCGCAGGCGGTGGTCCTCTTCGGTGCTGAAGTGATGTCGACGGTGCGCAACGCCCTGGTATCGACGGGGCCCAAACCTGACTTCGCTGAACACATCGATGGCCAGTTGGAAGATCGCGGTTTCGGTATCGCCGGAATGGTCTCGGTCGAGGAGGTAAAGCACGGCGTCGTATCGCCGACAACCCAATACTCCCTGCTGGAAAATGCCCGTCGACACCGACTCGGCGCCTCCCGCGAGGAGTACGCCCGGGGTATGGGCGAGCTATTTGCCCCGATGACGACCGTGGCAGCCGCCAACCCGCATGCGGCCGCCCCTCGTGCGCACACCGTCGCCGAGTTGGTGGAAGTCAGCGAGTCCAACCGGCTCGTCACCGAGGTGTATCCCCGCCGCCTCATCGCCCGGGACCACGTGAACCAGGCCGCCGCCGTGCTGCTGATGTCGGAGGCCGCCGCGGAAGCAGCTGGCATCGACCGCAGCAAATGGGTCTATCTCCACGGTCATGCCGATACCGTCGAGCAACCGCTGATGGCACGTCCCGAGCTGGCGCAGGCCCCGGCGTCGGTCGCCGCCGTGCACGCGGCCCTAGCCATGGCGGGCACCGATGTGGACCAGATCGGCGCCTTCGATCTGTACAGCTGCTTTCCCATCGCCGTCTCCGTACTCACCGAGGCATTGGGGCTCGCGCCCGACGATCCCCGCGGACTGACTGCCACCGGCGGTCTGCCCTACTTCGGCGGTCCCGGAAACAACTATTCGATGCACGGCATCGCCGAGGTGGTACAGCGCGTCCGCCGATCCCCCGGCATCCTCGGGCTGGTCACCGCCAACGGCGGAATGCTCAGCAAATTATCGGTCGGTATCTACGGTACGACCCCGGTGCCGTGGCGTTTGTCGACCTCGGCGCGCCCGCAGGCCGAACTGGACGCCCGCGCGCACATCCCGCTATGCCGCTTTCCTGATGGCCCCGGCGTGATCGAGACGTACACGGTGCTCGACCCCGATCGGGACTCCCGCGCCGGCATCGTGATCGGCCGAATGGCCGACGGTGCACGCTTCATCTCCACCGTCGCACCCGGCGACGACGCACTCCTGGACCGGCTCCTGCGCGCCGACGACCCAATCGGCACCGACGTGTGGGTGCGGTGCGAACCCGCACGGAACTACGTCACCGTGGACGAGCCGACGATGGATCGGCTGCGTCCGCGTCGCCCGATCGGTTTCCGCGACCAGTACGGCGATGTGATCGTGCGTCGCGAAGGCCGCGTGCTGGAGATCGTGATCAACCGACCCGATTCCCGGAACGCCCTCCGTCCGCAGACCAACGCCGAGCTCGACGAGATCTTCGATGCCTACTTCGCCGACCCCGAGCTGTGGGTGGCGATCCTCACCGGCGCGGGCGACACCGCGTTCTCATCGGGCAACGACCTTGCGGCCAGCGCCGGCGGCGGCGGCCTGGCGACCCCGGCGAATGGCTTCGGCGGTCTCACCTCCCGCCGGGACCGGCCCAAGCCGATCATCGCGGCGGTCAATGGTTTCGCGCTCGGCGGCGGCCTGGAAGTGGCCCTCGCCTGCCACCTGATCGTCGCCGATGCCGGCGCGTCGTTCGGCTTGCCGGAGGTGAAGGTCGGCTTGGTGGCCGCGGCTGGCGGTCTGGTGCGGCTGCCGCGTGTGCTGCCCCCGGCGCTGGCCCGCGACATGATCCTGACCGGCCGTCGCCTCACCGCCGACGAGGCGCTGACACACGGCCTGGTCTCCCGCCTCGCCTCACCTGGACAGGCACTGGATTTGGCCCGGGAGATGGCCGCCGAAGTGCTGGCCGCCTCCCCGAGCTCGGTCGCCGAATCGATCGCCGTAATGGCCGATTCGGAGGCCATCGGCGACACCGTCACCGCGGTGCGCGAGAGCCTGTCGGTTCTCGACCGGGTCTTGGTCTCCGCTGATACCCGCGAAGGCATCCTGGCGTTCCTGCAGCGCCGCAAGCCCCGCTGGACCGGACGCTGACTCGGGCGGCTCAGCCAGCCAACTTGAGTCCGACCACCCCGGCGACAATAGCGCCGATGCAGAGGACCTTGACGAGCGAAACAGTTTCGGTGCCGGTCGCCATCGCGTACGCGACGGTCCCGATCGCGCCGACGGCCACCCAGACGGCATAGGATGTGCCCGTCGGGAGGTCGGTCATGGCGTAGGCGAGGCCGGCCATCGAGATGACCAGTGCGACGGCAAACACCACCGACGGTCCGGGTTTACTGAGCCCCTCGGAGCGGCCGAGCGCCGTCGCCCAGACGGCTTCGAACGCACCGGAGACAATAAGAACGAGCCACGCCATAGTCGAGCCCTCCCCTCCACCGTCTTGTCGCTGGTCCGGGTACGGCGGGCTCGTCCGGCTTGCCGGGGAATCGGCGCTGCCACCGAATCTTCGGGCAGCAGAACCAGGCTATCGGTACCGTGGAAGCGATACCAGTTGCGCCGTACCCAGGAGGTCACGATGGCCGCAGACGACCCCTTCGGACCCGACGACGAAGACTTCGACCGCTTTACCCGCGAGGTGGGCGACGGGCTGAAAGATCTCGTGGGCAAGTTCCTCACCGGACAGGCCGGCCAGGCCGCATGGTCGACGATCGCCGACGCCGCCAACTCCCGCGCCACCAACTCCCGCGCCACCGGTTCCCGCGCGCCGGCCCCGGCGGAGAAGGCAGCGCCCGCCGATGCGAGCAGCGGCGTGTGGGCCGTCGTCTCCGTCGATGACGGCGGCACCCGTGTCGAACAGGTTTTCCGCACCGAGATCGAGGCACTGCGGGCCCACCAGCACAACACCGATGCGCTGCGCCGCGTCCGGTTCCTGCCGTACGGCATCGCCGTCGCCGCACTCGACAGCGACTAGCCGGGCATGTACTGGTCGGCGGCCGCGTCGACGTCGACGAGTTGGTGGCAACTCAACATCGTCGACGGCGGTAAAGGTCCGCTCCTGCTGGCCTTCTGCGCGTTCGTGACGACCTTCCTCATCACACGCACCATCACCCGTCTGATCCGGTCCGGTCGGGGGCCGTTCCACAATGTTTCGGCTGGCGGCGTGCATATGCACCACTCAACACCGGGCATGATTCTCCTGATTATCGGCGCGTTCACCGCGCTCGGCGCACCCGCACACACCCCGTGGCCGTATGTCGCGGCGGTGCTCATCGGCTCGGGATCATCGCTGGTGCTCGACGAGTTCGCGATGATCTTCCGACTGCAGGACGTCTACTGGACGCAAGAGGGCCAGCTGTCGGTGAACATGGTGACGCTCGCCGGTGCGTGCATCGGGCTGGCCGTGGTCGGCTTCTCCCCGGCGAATGTGCCCGAGCTGAGTTCGACGACCGAGTCACGCCGTACCGTCGTCGTGATCGCCCTGGTGGTGCATTTCGGGATCGTCACGGTCGTGGCGCTCAAAGCCAAATACGCGTGCATGCTGCTCGGCCTCTTTCTTGGGCCGGTGGCGTGGGTCAGCGCCGTCCGGCTGGCCCGTCCGCATTCGCCGTGGGCGCGATGGTTTTACCGGGATCGCCGACGTGCGCACGCCCAGCGGCGTGAGGACGCCTTCAACGACCGCTGGGGCCGGGTCCGCGGGGCCTGGGACGACGTCATTGGCGGCACCCCCACCGCCGCCGATCCCGCGCCCGCCGCCCCGACCGCAGGATGATGTCGACACGGTCGTCACTGCGTTCCTCCCGGCTCAATCATCGATGCGCCCGCCGATCGGTCAGTCGCGCAACGCGGCGAGGGCCTTGTCGGCGTGCACGTTCATGTTGATCTCTGAGGCGATGACTTCGGCGACGGTGCCGTCGGTGGCGATGGCGAAGGTGGTGCGTTTGGTCGCCATCCCGGCGAGCTTGAGCAGGCCGCCGCGACCCACCCCGTACGCCGCAGCCACCGCGCCGTCAACGTCGGCGAGCAGTGGGTAAT
>NZ_JBAQWU010000436.1:0-9600 GCF_049299075.1 Gordonia sp. (in: high G+C Gram-positive bacteria) | reverse complement strand
GGGGTACGCCACCCGATGCGGGCGGGTCCGGACCACCGCGCCGCCGGTGTGGGAGCACACCAGCCCCGCCCCCCGTTCAGCGGCCACCGCAACCAACTCCGGATCCGCGCCAGCCCAGGTGTCATTGATCAGATCAGCACCTGCCGCGCAGGCGGCCTGGGCGACCGCACTGCGCCATGTGTCGACGCTGATCACCACCTCCGGATGCCGGTCGCGGATCCACGCGACCATCGGCACCACGCGCGCCGCCTCGGTCGCCGCGTCCACGTCTGCGCCGGGTCCGGCCTTCACCCCTCCCAGGTCGATGATGTCGGCGCCCTCAGCCATCACCTCGTCGATACGGGCCATCGCGGCCGCATCGGAAAAGGTGGCGCCGCCGTCGTAGAACGAGTCGGGGGTGCGGTTCACGATCGCCATCACGAGCGCCCGGTCGGTGGCCACCGGGCGCCCACAGAGGGTCGCCGGACGGCCAGTCGGCGGTTCCGGAGCGGGCGAGCCGGCGATTGCGCCGCCACGCGGTCGAAGGGTCAGCGTGGCACCTTCGCCGCGGCCACCTCGTCGAGGTAGCCCTCGTAGAACGGCACGTACCCGTCGGCCCGGCCCTTGAGCACCCACACGTCGTCGTCGCCGACCTCGGTGAAGCCCGCACCGCGCAATTCGACCTTACGGTTCTTGAAGGTCGTCGTGGCCTCGATCTGGTCCACCGTGCGCAGGAACAGCGGTACCGCGTACGACGGCAGTTCCGCGTAGAGTTTGTCGGCCAGAGCTTTGCCGTCGAGCTCGGCGCCCTCGGTCAAGGTAACCGCCGCCATACCGGCGCGGCCGTCACAGCCGGGCACCTCCACGCCATAGGCGACGGCATGCTCGATGGCGGGAAGCTCACCGAGCGCGCCTTCCACCTCGGTGGTCGCCACGTTCTCACCCTTCCAGCGGAACGTGTCACCGAGACGGTCAACGAAGGCAATGTGCTTGAAGCCCTGTTCCCGGACCAGGTCGCCGGAATTGAACCAGGCGTCGCCATCAGCGAAGGCATCCCGGATGATCTTCTTCTCGGTCTCTGCGCCATCGGTGTAGCCGTCCAGCGGTACCCGTTCGGTGATCTTGCTGATCAGCAGGCCCGGCTCACCCTTACTCACCTTGCGCAGTCGACCATCGGCGCCGCGCTTTGGGCTGCCATCTGCCTCGTACTTGACCACCTTGAACGGCAGCGGGCAGAAACCCGCGGTGCGCTTGGCGTTGAAGGCGTTGACGAACACCAGGTTCAGTTCACTGGCGCCGTAGAACTCGACGACGCGGTCGACGCCGAAGCGCTCGGCGAAGGTGTCCCACACCTCGGGGCGCAGACCGTTGCCCACCATCACCCGGACGGCATGGCGGCGGTCGGTCGGCTTCTCCGGCTGGGCCAGCAGGTAGCGGCACAGTTCACCGATATAGCAGAAGGCGGTGGCCCGGTTGGCGATGATGTCGTCCCAGAACCGGGACGCCGAGAACTTGCGGGCAATCGCGATGCAGGCACCTCCCGCGAGCACCGAACCGAGGGATACCGAGAGTGCGTTGTTGTGGTACATCGGCAGGGCCACGTACATGGTGTCGCTCGGTCGCAGCCGCACCGCGAGGCCGCCGATCCCCGAGTAGTTGGCGAGCCAGCGATTGTGGCTCATCAAACTGGCCTTGGGCAAGCCAGTGGTGCCCGAGGTGAAGATGTAGAACGCCGTCGTCGAGGCCGGTAGCGTCGCGGTGACGGTCGGATCGGTGTCCGGTTGATCGGCGGCAGCAGCCTCGAGCGAAGCGTAGTCGAGCACATGCTCAGGGTGACGCTCGGGGCTCATCGTCTCCCACGCGTCGACGCACTGCGGATCGCGGATCAGAACTTTGGCGTCGAGCAAGCCCATCGAATGGTCGATGACGTGACCGTGCTGGTTGTAGTTCAGCATGCCCGCAACCGCACCCAGCTTCAGCGTGGCCAGCACCACGAGCAGGTCAGTGGTGTTGTTTTCGGCCAGAATGCCAACGACATCGCCGGTGCGGACCCCACGATCGGCCAGCACCCCTGCGTACCGGTTGACCTGCCGATTGGCCTCCCCGTAGGAGAGAGCCTGCCCCTCGAACCGCACGAACGGGCGATCAGGATGCTTAGCCGCCAGATCTGCAAAGACACTGCCGATCGTCTTCTTCACCGAGCCGGAACGGATCAACATGCCCGGCGCGTGACGGGCCATCGAGAGGGCATCGGGCGCCATCTCGACGACGCCTTTCAGCAGTGCGCCGATACCGACGGTGCTCTGCCTACTTGGCTTATTTGCTGGAGCGTTTGCCTGGTCCGCCATGGTCATCCCCAAAGTCCTTCTCATCCCGCACAATAGTGTGACTTACCTTACCGTCGAGTCAGCTATAGCCAGTGCCGCCCCCACGTCGCCGACCACCTGCAGTCGGTCCACCGCGTGGCGCGCAACAAAACCCCGCGTGGTGAGGTCGGCCAGCCACGCCAGAATCGGCGTGTAGAAGTCGTCGTAATTGACCAGCGCCATCGGTTTACTGTGCACCCCGAGGAAACCACCGGTCCATGTCTCGAACAGTTCCTCAAGCGTCCCAATGCCGCCGGGCAGAATGATGAACCCCTCGGACAACTCGTCCATCAGCCGCTTCCGCTCGCGCATCGTGTCGGTGACGATCAGCTCATCGGAATCGGTGTCGGCCACCTCAGCCCGCATCAGGTGCTCGGGGATGATCCCAATCGTGTAGCCGCCGGCCGCACGCGCCCCGCGCACCAGCGCGCCCATCATGCCGACGCTGCCACCCCCGGAGACCAGCGTGTGCCCGGCGCCAGCGATTGCCGCACCGGTCTGCGCCGCGAGCTCGAGATAGTTCTTGTCGACCGGACCGGACGCGCAGTAGACGCAGATCGCGCTCATCGCGCCGCCGCCATCATCGACCGGTTCACCGGACACCGACTGCGCGCACCGCGGCCACCGCCTGGTCGACCGTGTCGACGACGGTCACCAATCCCACGTCCTCCGGGCTGACCATTCCACCGGCCAGCAACGATTCGCGGAGCCAATCGGTCAGCGGCCCCCAGAAGGTCCGCCCGATCAGGACGATGGGGAACTTAGTGACCTTCCCGGTCTGCACCAGGGTCACGGCTTCGAAGAGTTCGTCGAGGGTGCCGACACCGCCGGGCAGACACACGAATGCCTGCGCGTACTTCACGAACATGGTTTTGCGGACAAAGAAGTACCGGAAATTCATCCCGACGGTGAGGTACGGGTTCATATGCTGCTCGAAGGGCAACTCGATGTTCAGTCCGACCGATTGACCACCGGCCTCGAAGGCCCCCTTATTGGTGGCCTCCATCGCGCCAGGGCCGCCCCCGGTGATCACCGAGTATCCGGCCTGCGCCAACTTTCGCCCGAGTTCGACACCGGTCTCGTAGGCGGCACTGCCCGGTGCGATGCGCGCCGAACCGAACACGGTCACCGCCTCGCCGACCTCCCGCATGGCATCGAATCCAGCAACGAACTCGGACTGGATGCGCAACACTCGCCAGGAGTCCTGGGCGGTGCGCTCGGTGGCCAGTTGCCGGTCGCTCGGATCAACCCACTGCAGCAGGGTCTCGTCACTGGTGACGTACTCGTCCCCTTCCGGCACGCGGACCCGGACCGCACCGGCATAGCGGACGCCATCGTCGACCGGCAGATCGTCGTCGAGCGGCTCGGGTGTCACCTCAGTCATGGGCCCACGCTAGCAATCGCCCCTGCGGCCAGCGCAGGTCAGGCGGAGAGATAGGTCCGCAGCAGCTCGGTCACTGCGTAGATCTGGGCCACCGGCACTCGCTCGTCGGCGCGATGGGCCAGGCTCGGATCGCCGGGGCCCAGGTTCACCGCCGGTATCCCGAGTGCGGAAAATCGGGCGACGTCCGTCCATCCGTACTTGGCCCGAAACTTGCCGTCCGCGGCGTCGACCAGCGCGGCCGCTGCCGGATGCGTCAATCCGGGCAGGGCACCCGGAGCACTGTCGGTGATCTGGGCGGTCAGTGTGCCGTCGGCGAGGTCGCTTGCGAAAACCTCCCGCACATGCGCGAAAGCCTGCTCCTCGGAGCGGTCCGGGGCGTATCGGAAATTCACGTCGAGATAGGCCGCGTCGGGAATCACGTTGCCTGCCACACCGCCGCTGACGGCGACCGCCGACAACCCCTCGCGGTACTCGCAGCCGTCGATGTCAACGGTGCGCGGCACGTACGCGTGCAGTCGAGTCAGCGCCTCCCCCAGGCGATGGATCGCATTCTCGCCCATCCACGAGCGCGCCGAGTGCGCGCGAATTCCCTTGGCGGACAGCCGGACGCGCATGGTTCCCTGGCAGCCCGCTTCGATCAGTCCGCCGGTCGGCTCACCGAGAATAGCGACGTCGCCGACCAGCCATTCGGGCTTCTCCCGCTCAATGAAGCCCAGCCCGTTGAACTTGGCAGCAATCTCCTCGCAGTCGTAGCAGATCAGGGTGAGATCGTGCGCGGGCTGGTCAAGCGTGGCGATCAAGTGCAGGAAGACGGCCAGCCCGGACTTCATGTCGACGGTGCCGCAGCCGTGCAGCATGTCCCCCTCGTCGTCACTGTTGGTACGCCACGAAGGCAGATTGTCGGCGATCGGCACGGTGTCCAGGTGCCCGGCCAGCACCACCCGGGTGGGTAGCCCCCGCGTGGTGCGGGCCAGCACCCGGTTGCCGAATCGGGAAATCTCGAAGCCACGCGTTTGCGCGCGCAGCGCCGCTTCGATTGCATCGGCGATTAGCGCCTCGTCGTGGCTCACGCTGCGCATGTCGACCAGCGCGGCAGTCAGTTCGACGGGGTCGGCGCTCAGGTTCAGGTCGGGAACACTCACATCCGCCACTCTAAGACACCGCGCGCCCGGCCCGCCGCCGACCGGCGACGTCGCCCGAACGGGTGACTTTGCCACCGCGCGCTTGGTGTCGACGGTCATGGCCGACAAGGATGCAGTCATGACCGACGAGACGACGCCCTCCGGCCATCCGGACCTGCCGTCGAAGTACCACCAGCATGCCAGCGGCACGGAGAGTCACGACCCCGATGCGGTCCACCCCCAACGCCCGGCTGGCACTCCCCCGCCGCCGAAAAGTCCGCACCGCACCCGCAATCTGATTCTCAGCGCGGTGGGCGCCATCCTCGCGCTGGCGGTTGTCATCGGCGTCATCGCCGCCACTGCCGGCAGTCGCCAGACGCCGGACCGCGCCGCGGCCTCCTCGACCGCCTACCAGCTACCGCCGAAGCCGCAGGCCTGCGTCGACGGCGTACCCGGCGGCAAGCACCCCCGATCCGGGCTCGACGTGGGTGACGTTCTGGTCGAGAAGAAGTCCCTCCCAGCCGGCTGGACGACCACCGACCTGCGCCTGCCGCTGGCCACCAAAGCCCAGTTGCTCACCTCGCCGGGCCCCACCCAGTCAACGGCAACCCAGTCAACGGCAACCCAGTCGACGGTGACCCAGTCGACGATGACCGGTTCGGACGGTGCAAGCGCCGACCTACCCGCGATGTTTGGGCTGATCACCGTCGACGCCGCCGAGGGCGCCACGCTCCGTGAGGTCGGCGATACGTTCCTCAGATGCCTTCCGTACCTCCCGCGCTACGCCGAGGTCGAGGCGCTGCCGCCGGTGGTGACCAACGTCGAAGAGCAGACGACCGAGAACGGCGTCGACTATGTCCACCTGGCAGCCCGGCTGACCATCGGCACCGACGCCGATCGTGGCGGCGACGCCGTGTACCTCGTGGCGATCGGCACTGACCCGCGCACCATCGCCGTCGGCATCGCTCCGCTCGGCGATGAAGCGGGGCAGCAGAAGCTACAGCAGGCGTTGTCAGGGCTGCAGATCCGCGCCCCGCAGAAGTAGACTCCTCTTCCGTGACTACTCAAGGTGCATATGCCATCGGAATCGCCACGCTCACCGACGACGGCGTCGTCCTGGACACGTGGTTCCCCGCCCCCGAACTGACTTCCGCAGACTCCGCCGAGGGCGCCGGGACCACCGTCTTGTCCGACGTTGATACCCCGGCCGAATTGCGCGAGGCAGTCGGCGTCGACGGTGCCCGAGGCGTCACGACCGTCGCGGTGCGCACCGTGATCACCGACCTGAACGACGATCCCATCGACGCCCACGACGTCTATCTGCGCCTGCACTTGCTCTCGCATCGCTTGGTGCGCCCGCATGGCCAGAACCTGACCGGCGTCTTCGGTCTGCTCGCCAATGTGGTGTGGACCAACTTCGGCCCGTGCGCCGTCGAAGGCTTCGAGGCCACCCGCGCCCGCCTGCGCCGCCGCGGCCACGTGACCGTGTACTCGATCGACAAGTTCCCGCGCATGGTCGACTACGTCGTGCCCAGCGGTATCCGCATCGGCGACGCCGACCGTGTGCGCCTAGGCGCCCACCTCGCCCCGGGCACCACCGTGATGCACGAGGGTTTCGTCAATTTCAATGCTGGCACCCTGGGCAACTCGATGGTCGAGGGACGCATTTCCGCTGGCGTGATCGTCGGCGACGGCTCCGATATCGGCGGCGGCGCCTCCACGATGGGCACCCTGTCCGGTGGCGGCACCGAGATCATCTCCATCGGCCGCCGCTGCCTCCTGGGCGCCAATGCCGGCTGCGGTATCCCGCTCGGCGACGACTGCGTGATCGAAGCTGGCCTGTATGTCACCGCAGGCACCAAGGTCACCGGCCCGGACGGCACCGTCGTCAAGGCGCGCGAGCTGGCCGGGCGCAGCAACCTTCTGTTCCGCCGCAACTCCGAGACCGGCGCCGTCGAGGTGCGGGCCAAGGAGGGTGACGGGATCGCCCTGAACGAGGCTCTGCACGCCAACGACTAATGGTGTTCGTGGTGGCCGTCCCACCGTGACCTCTGGTTAGTGGCGCGCCCTGTTCCACGGGGTGCGCCACTAGCGTGGCAGGTGTCGCGATAGTGCGACACTGCACGACAAGAACCGCGACGGATGCGACGTTAACCGATCGATAAGCGCGACAGATGCCCTCGCGCGGTCAGGTGAGGCGGGTGACAGCTTCAGCGACGCGCTCATCGGTGGCGGTGAACGCCATCCGGATGTGCCCGGCGCCGGCCGGCCCGGAGAAGTCGCCGGGGGCGACGAGGATGCCGCGCTCAGCGAACCAGTCCAGGGTGGCGCGGGAGTTGCCGTCGGCAAGCCCTGGCACGTCCGTAGCCCGCGCCCAAAGGTAAAGGCCAGCTTCGGAGTTGTCGATGGTGAAACCCGCCGCTTCCAGCGCAGCTTTGAGTTGCTGCCGACGGGCGCGGTAGCGCTCACGCTGGGCGTCGACGTGCACGTCGTCGCGCAGGGCCGCGACCATCGCACCCTGCACCGGGTACGGCACAATCAGACCGGCGTGCTTGCGCACTGCCAGTAGTTCGGCGATCAGCGCCTTGTCGCCGGCCAGGAAACCCGCACGGTAGGACGCCAGGTTCGACACCTTCGACAGCGAATGCACCGAAATCAGCCCGGTGTGGTCACCGTCGCACACCGCCGGATCCAGAATGCTGATCGCCGGCTGATCCCAGGCCAGACCCAAGTAGCACTCATCGGAAACCACGACGACGCCGCGCTGCCGGGCCCACGACACTACCTTGCGCAAGTGGTCGACGGGCAGGACCTTA
Source organism: Gordonia sp. (in: high G+C Gram-positive bacteria) (assembly GCF_049299075.1). Classification (GTDB taxonomy): domain Bacteria; phylum Actinomycetota; class Actinomycetes; order Mycobacteriales; family Mycobacteriaceae; genus Gordonia. Next base: position 1,934 of record NZ_JBAQWU010000436.1, on the reverse strand, counting down.
CCGGTCGGGTTCGACGGTGAGTTCAGGAACAGCAGCGCGGGGCTTTCCGGGCCCACCGCCACGGTCGAATCCGCGCGCAGCACCCGTGCCCCGGCCAGCAGTGCGCCCACCTCGTAGGTGGGGTAGGCGATCTCCGGGATCACCACGAGGCTGCCCGCGGGCACGCCGAGCTGACTCGGCAGACCGGCGATCGCTTCCTTGGTGCCGATTACCGGCAGGATCGCCTCAAGGTCCAGTCCGTCGGCACGCGTTCCCGACGCTCCACCCGCCTCGATGCCGAACCGGCGCGCCAGGGCGTCCGCGGCAGCTTGCCGCAGTTCGACGGTGCCGATTGTCGTCGGGTAGCCGGGGAACTCCGAGGAATCGGCTAGTCCCTGCCGGATGATCGGGTCGACCGGATCGACCGGGGTACCGACCGACAGATCGACAAGGCCGCCACGGTGGGCGGTAGCGCGTGCCTTTGCCCCGGAAATGGTGTCCCAGGGAAAGTCAGGCAGCACGGCACTCACCGGTTGCAGGCGCCCGTACGTCTGGCGGGCCGAATCCGACGACGGGCGGGCGCCAGCCATCTAGGCCTCTTCACCCATCGGCGGCAGGTTCTTGATGAACGACGGATCGAAGTCGGTCTTGCCGACTTTGCTCGCCCCACCCGGCGACCCGAGATCGTCGAAGAAGTCGACGTTCGCGCTGACGTAGGGCTCCCACTCATCGGGGACGTCGTCCTCGTAGAAGATCGCTTCGACCGGGCACACCGGCTCGCACGCGCCACAGTCCACGCACTCGTCGGGCTGGATGTACAGCATCCGGCCACCCTCATAAATGCAGTCGACCGGACACTCCTCCACGCAGGCACGGTCAAGCACATCCACGCAGGGCTCGGCGATGATGTAGGTCACTCTCAGCTCTCCTTCACACACGTCAGGTCGACCGACGCGAGGGCTGATCACGGCGGGGACTTTCTGACAGACCTCTACAGCCTATCTGCCCCTCATCGGCGACGAAGAACCCGACGAGGCAATCTCCCCCAGCGAGGTCGCATTGCACCGGCCATGACTTTAAATCAGCGTGCAATTAACCCCCGATCCGGCGGATCCCGGTCACATCGGCTTGCCAATTCAGATACCCCTGGGGGTATAGTAGGTAATGAAGGAGGCAGACATGAGAATTGTGGTTGTCGGCGGTGTCGCCGGCGGAATGAGCGCGGCCGCCCGAGCCCGGCGGCTGGACGAGAACGCCGAGATCATCGTGTTCGAGCGGGGTGATCATCCGTCGTTCGCGAACTGTGGGCTGCCCTACTATGTCAGCGGCGAGATTACCTCCGAGCGCGACCTGTTGGTGCAGACACCCGAGTCACTCCGCGACACCCTGGACCTGGACGTGCGCGTCCGCCATGACGTCATCGGGGTCGATCCGGTCGCCAAAACCGTGCGCGTGCACACCGCAGCTGGCGAACAAACCGTTGCCTACGACGAGCTGATCCTCTCCCCCGGCGCCACCGCCGTCCGACCACCGCTGCCGGGCCTGGATTCTCCCCGCGTCCAGACCCTGCGCACCGTCGGCGATGCCGTGCGCCTGCGCGAGAACGTCGACGAGGGAGCTCGCCGCGCCGTGGTTCTCGGGGCCGGCTTCATCGGCCTGGAGGCAGCCGAAGGCCTGCGCATGCAGGGTCTGACCGTCGACGTCGTGGAGCTTGCTCCCCACATCTTGCCCCCACTGGAGACCGAGATGGCCTCGCTGATCAGCGCCGAGCTGCGCGATGCCCTGGGTATCGCGGTCCACGAAGGCATCGGGGCCACTGCCATCGAGACCGGCCCCCAACACGACGAGGTGGTCCTGTCCGACGGCACGCGCATCCCCGCAGACGTCGTCGTGCTGTCGGTCGGTGTCACCCCGGACACCGCGGTGTTCGCCGCCGCTGGCGTGCTGTGCGAACG
>NZ_JBAQWU010000435.1:0-4584 GCF_049299075.1 Gordonia sp. (in: high G+C Gram-positive bacteria) | reverse complement strand
GCGGCCGCCGTCGGAGCCGATATGGTCGAGATTCTCTCGGCTGGCGAGGTCACTGTCCTTCAAGCGCGCGTGGAGAATGCCGACCGATTGCTACTTGCCCGACACTTCGCTCCGCCCGGTCGTTCCTGGGCTCGGCAGCGGGAGCCGGCACTCGTCAACGCTTTGTTCGAGAGCATCCTCACCTGAGGATTGCGCAGCGCATTCATTCGTGAGGATTTTCAAGAAAATTGAAAACCTTGCCGAATGAACAACGGTCGCATCAATTCGGGCGGCGCGGGCCCGCCTGGGCGCCGCGCGCCACGCGCTGGACCTCAACACCACCGAGGAACGAGAAACCGCGGATCACCACGCGCGGGGCGCCCGGTTTACCTGCGCCAGCACCCGCGCCGCTGAACCCACCCGCGACGCCTGAACCGTGCACCTCGACCGTCACGTCGTCGGGCACGACGATCCGAATGCTGCCGAGCATCGCCTTGCAGCGGACGTCCAGGACCGGCGCGGTGAACTCGACGTTGCGCAGGTCGATATCGACCCCACCCAGAAATGCGGTGGCCTTCAAATCGCTGCCGACCACTGCGCCGCCACTGATCTCGCTGCCCGACATGATGGCGACGGCTTTGGCGACCGGGGCCGCGCCCGAGTTGCTGATGCGTGTCTCACTGATCGCACTCTCGGCGATCGCGCCGCCGAGCCGATCCATCGGCAGGTCCGACAGCAAGGCATCCAACTGCGCCAAAGTGGTGGCGGCCAGCGCCTCACCCGCCCGGTCGGTGTACTCCTCCGGGGTGAGCGCACCCACGCTCATTGCCGCAGACAGAAAAGCATTCGCCTCCATCCGGTCGGAATTGCTGGCCCGGATATCAGCGCGACGGGCGTCATCGACGGGAGCCGGGTAGTACTTGCCGCTGCGAGGTTCAGTCACGACGACCAGTCTACGTACGGGTCCGGAGATAATCGCCGACGACAGCGGCACCGAGGCCGTCGACGTCCGGACTCACCACCCGTCCACCTACGCGGCGCGCCACCTGGTCCATGAAGCGCGCAAGCCCCGGGTCGTCACCGAGTTTGAAGAACGTGACTTGGGTGCCCATCCGAGCGAGATGGTCGAGTTCGCGGACCGTCAGGCCGAGGGTCTGCGGATGCGGCGGATAGAAAAAGAACGGCTGGCCGTTCGGATCCAGGTGCGCGGTCGGCTCGCCGTCGGTCACCACCAGCAGCACCGGCTGGGCATTCGGAAAACGACGCAAGTGGCGCTGCGCCAACAGCAGCGCGTGGTGCAGATTGGTGCCCTGCTCCATCCGCGGTTCCAAGCCGGTGAGGGTCGCGACATCGGTGTCGCGCGCATGGCGCCCGAACTCAATCAGGTGCAACTCATCGGACCGGAAGCGGGTGGAGATCAGCTGATTCAAGGCCAGCGCCGTACGCTTCATCGGCGTCCAGCGGCCCTCCATCACCATGGAGAACGAGGTGTCTGCCAGCAGCACCACGGCCGCCTGCGGCCGGGCCTCGGTGTCGACGACCTCCACATCACCCATGTCGATATCGAGCGCGCAGGCGCCGGGGCCGGGGCCGCCCGGGTTTGGATTGTCGGCCGCCGAGCGCAGGGTCGCATTGATCAGCGTGCGCGTCACATCCCACGGCTCGGTATCACCGTAGGCCCACTCGCGGGTGGCCCCGGTCGGCTCGCCGAGCCTGCCTGCAGCCTCGGCGCGGCGCTCGCCGGTCCGCGAGGAAAGTTGTTTGGCGATGTCGCGCAGGATCGATTGGCCCAGCTGCCGCATCGCCTTCGGCGACAGCGCGAGCGTGCCGTCGGGGGCGCGGCGGAAAAAGCCCTCCTCCCGCAGCGCCCGATCCAGTTCGGCGAGGGTGCTGGCATCGGCTGCGGCGTCGTCGCCGAGTTGTCTGGCCAGGGCATCGAGATCGATGTCTTCCAGCTGGGCACCGGCGTAGGCCTGGGACAGTTGCTCGGCGAGTTCCTCCAGCTCGCCGATGTCCCGGAGCGCAGCCGCACCCTCCCCCATACCCATCGGCTGGTCCCCCGAAAAGCGCTGTCCCCCATCCCAATCCAGATCAGGGCGCGCCTCGCGCAAGGCCGAATCCATCTGCCCGAGCTGGTTCATCAGGGCGGGCGACCCGAACGCCTGCTGCGAGAGCTCGGCGAGTTCGGCTTGCTGCTCCGGAGTCAGCGAGTTGAAGAACTGTTGCGCCGCAGCGGATCTGCGCGCCAGCGAGTCGATCAGCTCATCGGTGTTCTGCGGATTCTCCGGGAAGTGCTCGCCGTGCTTATCCATGAACTCGGCGAACTTCTCGGTGGTGTCCTCGCCCCGATTATGCGCGTCCAGCAACTCGTTGAGATCGGCGAGCATCTCCGAAATCGCCTGGCGGTCTTCGTCATTCGCGCCTTCGAGTGCCTGCTTCATCCCCGCGAAGCGCTGGTCTAGCGCCTCCCGGCCCAGCAGGTCGGAGATCTCCTGATACTTCTCCCGCGCCGTCTGGCTGCGCCACTGGTAGTCGCCGAGTTCCCGCACCGCCTGCGCGGTGGACGCAGGCAGATTGCCGATCTGCAGTTCAGCGAAGCGCGCGTCGTCGTCGAGGTCCCGGGCCAGCTGCTTGCGCTCCTCCAGGACAGCTTCGTCGAGCAGCTTGCGGATCTCATCGAAGGTGCCGTCGAGGTTGCGCTTGGCCAGCAACTCGCGCCGTCGCCGGTTCGCCAGCTCCGCGAGCCGATCCAGCCCACGGGTCTGCCCATCACCGCGGCGCAGATACTCGCGCAGCGCCCGCTCCGGCGAGGCGCCACTCATCACGTCCTCGCCGATGGCGTCGAGCGCCTCCCGCAGATCCACCGGCGGTGCCAGCGGGTTCGGACCGCCCGAATACCGACGGTACCGGGCGGCATGGTGGCGGCTGGCGCTCATCGGTCCGCGAGGTCCTCGGGATCGACGCGGTAGACGGTGCGGCCGCGCTCGTCGGGTTCCTTGCCGATCCGGCGGGCCAGGAAGAGTCCCTCCAGGGCGAACTCCAGGGCGCTAGCGTACTCGGCCTCGTCGAGGTCGAGCTTGGCGGCGAGTTGCTCGAGAAGCTCGGTGACCGCCGGATCGTCGTCGAATGCAGCGATCACCTCGGCAGCCGGGATGCGATCGCCGGTGCGCACGCCGTCACCACTCTCCAACAGCGTCACCAGGGCGCCCATATCGGTGCCACCGAGGTTGGCCCGGACGGCATCGGCGGTGGCCTTACGCAGCAGATACTCGAGGATCTCCCGTTCACGTCCCTCTTCGCCGGACTCGAACTCGACCTTGCCGCGCAGCACCTCGATCACCGATTCCAAGTCCACCGGGCGCGCAACGGCCGGCTCCTCGCCGGTAATCGCGGCACGATGCAGTGCGGCGGCGGCGACGGTCTCGGCGCCAGCAATCGAGAAGCGGGCCGAGACACCCGACCGCTGGTCGATCGACGGGTGTTCGCGGAGGTAACGGGTGAAGCGGGCGAGGATCTCGATGAGAAACTCCGGCACGCTGGCCACCAAATCGGCTTCCTGCTCGATCACGTCCACCTCGTCGACCAACTCGAGCGGGTAGTGGGTGCGGATCTCGGCGCCGAACCGGTCCTTGAGCGGGGTGATGATGCGGCCGCGATTGGTGTAGTCCTCGGGGTTGGCGCTGGCCAGGACCAGCACGTCGAGCGGCAGTCGGAGGCTGTAGCCGCGGACCTGAATGTCGCGCTCTTCCATCACGTTGAGCATCGAGACCTGGATGCGTTCGGACAGGTCGGGCAGCTCATTGATGACGATCAGACCGCGGTGCGCACGCGGGATCAGACCGAAATGGATGGTCTCCGGATCGCCCAGGCTGCGCCCTTGGGCGACCTTCATCGGATCGATATCGCCGACCAGGTCGGCCACCGAGGTGTCCGGGGTGGCCAGCTTCTCGCTGTACCGCTCGCTGCGATGCCGCCACTGCACCGGCAGGTCGTCGCCGAGGTCGGCGGCCCGCCGCAGGGTCTCCGGCAGGATCGGCTCGTACGGGTGCTCGTCGAGTTCGGACCCGGCAACCACCGGGGTCCACTCGTCGAGCAGATTCACCAGGGTGCGCAGCAGTCGCGTCTTGCCCTGGCCGCGTTCGCCGAGGAGCACGACGTCGTGCCCGGCGATCAGCGCGCGTTCGAGCTGCGGAACCACCGTCGACTCGAAGCCCACGATCCCTTCCCACGGGTCGCGCCCGTCGCGCAGTGCACTCAGCAGGTTGCTCCGGATCTCGTCGCGCACATCACGCTGCACGTGTCCGCTGGCGCGCAGTTCGCCGACGGTGTTGATCGACGCCGGGAAAGTCTCAGAAGTCACGTGTTCCAAGTTACTCGCCGCCGGGCGGAGCGTGTTCGGCGTAGCGTCGATGCCATGGCCTGGGATTCATTGGACATGTACCGGAACGGACTGGAGTTCTTCTCCGGAGTCGTCGAGACCGTACCCGCCGCTGGCTGGGACCGGGCGTCGCCGTGCGCGGGCTGGACCGCGCGCGATGTCCTCGGCCACGTCGGCACCGCGACCGCGATGGGTGCGGCGATCCTGGCCGACGAGCCGATCGGCAT
>NZ_JBAQWU010000434.1:0-6147 GCF_049299075.1 Gordonia sp. (in: high G+C Gram-positive bacteria) | reverse complement strand
TGCACGCGCCCGTCGTGTCCGCGGCCGAGCGGGTGGACATCCCGTCGTCGACGGCGCTGTCGTCGACCGCGAAGAAGCGGTACGTCAAGGCGATCACCCTGTGGCTGGTTGCCGCCGTCCTCGGCGGTATCGCCGCGGTCTTGGCTTGGCATCCGGGTGCGGTGGGCACCGAGAACAAGGCCTTCGTCAACAGCTCCGAGACGTCGAAGGTGATGGCACAGCTGTCGTCGCTGGCCTGCATCCCGTTCAATTACACCTGGCAGACGGTGACCGAGGATATGGAGCGGGCGTCGAGCACCCTGACCGGTACGGCCCGCGACGAGTTCGACAAGGTTGTCGAAGTCAACCGCTCGATCATCGTGCAGCGGCAGGCGGAGTCATTCTGCCAGCTTGATCATCTCGGTTTGTCGAGTCTCACGCGGAATGAGGCGCAAGCCATCGGAGCTCTGATCGTGCAGGTGAATGCCGGCGGCAAGCTGGCCGAGAACAACCTGCTGCGGCTGCAATACACCATGGTTCGGGTGGGCGATGACTGGAAGATTTCCGAAGTCACTCCGGTGGAGTGACCGGAAATTTTCCGGGATCGACCAGGCATTTTTCGCCGAAACGCACCGATTTGCTTGACGCGGGGGCCCGCGCGGTACACGCTATTTGCAGACGAGGACTACTGCGGCAGCCAGCCGAGGTCCTCCCCGGGGCGCCATCACGCACCGTTGATTTGACGGGGTTGACAGAGCATGCCCAAAATCTGGTACAGTAGGACGTTGCGCTGGCTGCACCCCGTCCTCTGATCGGCTCTTCTTGCCGGACACGTCGTGTTCGTCTTGGGGAAACCGCAGGTCATTCGGTACGACGACCACGCAAGCGGCCCCAAGGCCAAATGGCTATTAAACGCCACATAGTGAACACCTCGCGAGAGAAGGACGAATCTTGGCACTCGACCGCCAGTCCACCTCAACCACTTCGACCGGCAGCATTCCTGGAGCCCCGCGCCGTGTCTCTTTCGCTAAGATCGACGAGCCGCTGGAAGTACCCGGCCTCCTCGACTTGCAACTTGATTCTTTTGAGTGGCTGATCGGCTCCCCGGAGTGGCGCGCCAAGGCGATCGCCCGCGGTGAGGAAAACCCTGTTGGGGGCCTCGAAGAGGTCCTCCGTGAGCTTTCCCCGATTGAGGACTTCTCGTCCTCCATGTCGCTCTCGTTCTCGGAGCCGCACTTCGATGAGGTCAAGGCCTCCATCGACGAGTGCAAAGACAAGGACATGACGTTCTCGGCGCCGCTGTTCGTGACGGCCGAGTTCATCAACAACAACACCGGCGAGATCAAGTCGCAGACGGTTTTCATGGGCGAGTTCCCGATGATGACCGACAAGGGCAGCTTCGTCATCAACGGCACCGAGCGTGTCGTCGTCAGTCAGCTCGTGCGTAGCCCGGGCGTGTACTTTGACCGCGACATCGACAAGACCACCGAGAAGACCTTGCACTCGGTCAAGGTGATCCCGAGCCGCGGCGCGTGGCTGGAGTTCGACATCGACAAGCGCGACACCGTCGGTGTGCGCATCGACCGCAAGCGTCGCCAGCCGGTCACCGTGCTGCTGCAGGCCCTCGGCGTGAGCCGCGCGGAGATTTCCGAGCGTTTTGGCTTCTCCGAGATCATGATGTCCACCCTGGAGAAGGATCACACCCAGAACCAGGATGAGGCGCTGCTGGAGGTCTACCGCAAGCTGCGTCCGGGCGAGCCGCCGACCCGCGAGTCCGCCGAGAGTCTCCTGGAGAACATGTTCTTCAAGGAGAAGCGTTACGACCTGGCGCGCGTGGGTCGCTACAAGATCGACAAGAAGCTCGGCCTGACCGACGATTCGATCAACGGCGTTCCGGTGCTGACCCGCGAGGACATCGTCACCACCGTCGAGTACCTGGTGCGCCTGCACGAGACCTACGATCCGTCCTCGGCGGCGACCCCGATGATGACCGGTCCGGGCGGCATTGAGGTGCCGGTGGAGGTCGACGACATCGACCACTTCGGCAACCGTCGTCTGCGCACGGTCGGCGAGCTGATCCAGAATCAGATCCGGTTGGGCCTCTCGCGTATGGAGCGGGTGGTTCGCGAGCGGATGACCACCCAAGACGCCGAAGCGATCACCCCGCAGACCCTGATCAACATCCGTCCAGTGGTGGCGGCGATCAAGGAGTTCTTCGGTACCAGCGCCCTGTCGCAGTTCATGGACCAGAACAACCCGCTGTCGGGTCTGACCCACAAGCGCCGCCTGTCGGCGCTCGGCCCGGGTGGTCTGAGCCGTGAGCGCGCCGGCCTCGAGGTCCGCGACGTTCACCCGTCGCACTACGGCCGCATGTGCCCCATCGAGACTCCGGAAGGCCCGAACATCGGCCTGATCGGTTCGCTCTCGGTGTACGCACGAGTGAACCCGTTCGGCTTCATCGAGACCCCGTACCGCAAGGTGACCGACGGTGTCGTGACCGACCAGATCGAGTACATGACCGCCGACGAGGAAGATCGTTACCTCATCGGCCAGGCCAACACGGCCTACGCCGCGGACGGCCGCATCACCGAGGATCGCGTCCTGGTGCGCATCAAGGGCGCCGAGGTGGAGTTCGTTCCGGCGAGCCGCGTCGAGTACCTCGATGTGAGCCCGCGCCAGATGGTGTCGGTCGCCACCGCGATGATTCCGTTCCTGGAGCACGACGACGCGAACCGCGCACTGATGGGCGCCAACATGCAGCGTCAGGCGGTGCCGCTGGTTCGCAGCGAGTCACCGCTGGTCGGTACCGGCATGGAGTTGCGTGCTGCCGTCGACGCCGGCGATGTGGTGGTCAACGACAAGTCCGGTGTGGTGGAAGAGGTTTCGGCCGACTACCTCACCGTGATGGCAGACGACGGCACGCGCCAGAGCTACCGCCTGCGCAAGTTTGAGCGCAGCAACCACGGGACGTGCGCCAACCAGGTGCCGATCGTGGACGAGGGCGCTCGCGTGGAGGCCGGCCAGGTGCTGGCCGACGGTCCGTGTACCGATCAGGGCGAGATGGCGCTGGGCAAGAACCTGCTCGTCGCGATCATGCCGTGGGAGGGCCACAACTACGAGGACGCGATCATCCTGAGTCAGCGCCTCGTGGAAGAGGACACGCTCACCTCGATTCACATCGAGGAGTACGAGATCGATGCTCGCGACACCAAGCTGGGCGCCGAGGAGATCACCCGGGACATCCCGAACGTCTCCGACGAGGTGCTCGCCGATCTCGACGAGCGCGGCATCGTCCGCATCGGTGCCGAGGTCCGCGACGGCGATGTGCTGGTCGGCAAGGTCACCCCGAAGGGTGAGACCGAGCTGACCCCCGAGGAGCGTCTGCTCCGCGCGATCTTCGGCGAGAAGGCGCGTGAAGTGCGCGACACCTCGCTGAAGGTGCCGCACGGTGAGACCGGCAAGGTGATCGGTGTCCGCGTCTTCAGCCGCGACGACGACGATGACCTGGCCCCGGGCGTCAACGAGCTGGTGCGCGTGTACGTTGCGCAGAAGCGCAAGATCCAGGACGGCGACAAGCTGGCCGGCCGCCACGGTAACAAGGGCGTCATCGGCAAGATCCTGCCGCAGGAAGATATGCCGTTCTTGCCTGATGGCACCCCGGTCGACATCATCCTGAACACTCACGGTGTCCCGCGTCGTATGAACATCGGCCAGATCCTGGAGACCCACCTGGGTTGGGTTGCTAAGGCCGGCTGGAACATCGACGTCGCCGCTGGTGTCCCGGAGTGGGCCGAGCGGCTGCCCGAGGAGCTGTATTCGGTGGAGCCGAACACGAACACCGCCACCCCGGTGTTCGACGGCGCCCGCGACGATGAGCTCGCCGGTCTGCTGGGCTCGACCCGGCCGAACCGCGACGGCGACGTGATGGTGAACAGCGACGGCAAGGCGATCCTGTTTGACGGTCGCTCCGGCGAGCCGTTCCCGTTCCCGGTGGCCGTTGGCTACATGTACATCATCAAGCTGCACCACTTGGTCGACGATAAGATCCACGCGCGTTCGACCGGCCCGTACTCGATGATCACGCAGCAGCCGCTGGGTGGTAAAGCGCAGTTCGGTGGTCAGCGATTCGGTGAGATGGAGTGCTGGGCCATGCAGGCCTACGGTGCGGCGTACACGCTGCAGGAACTCCTGACCATCAAGTCCGATGACGTGGTGGGCCGCGTGAAGGTGTACGAGGCCATCGTCAAGGGGGAGAACATCCCGGAGCCGGGTATCCCGGAGTCGTTCAAGGTGCTCCTGAAGGAGCTGCAGTCGCTCTGCCTGAACGTGGAGGTGCTGTCGAGCGACGGTGCCGCCATCGAGATGTCGGATTCCGACGACGACGATCTGGACCGCGCCGCAGCGAACCTGGGCATCAATTTGTCGCGTAACGAGAACGCGACGATCGACGACCTCGCTAACTGACCGCACGGGGGGACTCGCGTCCCCCCGTGTACTCCCCCTGAATTATTTAGAGACAACATTCCCTCTGGAGGGGCATAACGTGCTCGACGTCAACTTTTTCGACGAACTGAAAATCAGCCTGGCCACCGCCGACGACATCAAGAAGTGGTCGTACGGCGAGGTGAAGAAGCCCGAGACCATCAATTACCGAACCTTGAAGCCGGAGAAGGACGGCCTGTTCTGCGAGAAGATCTTCGGACCGACTCGCGACTGGGAGTGCTACTGCGGTAAGTACAAGCGGGTTCGTTTCAAGGGCATCATCTGCGAGCGTTGCGGCGTCGAGGTGACCAAGGCCAAGGTGCGCCGCGAGCGCATGGGCCACATCGCCCTGGCCGCCCCCGTCACGCACATCTGGTACTTCAAGGGCGTGCCCAGCCGGCTGGGTTACCTGCTGGACCTGGCACCGAAGGATCTCGAGAAGATCATCTACTTCGCGGCCTGGGTCATCACCTCGGTGGACGATGAGCTGCGGCACTCTGAGCTGAGCACCCGCGAGGCGGAGATCGCTGTCGAGCGCAAGGCCATCCAGGACGATATGGAGGCCGATCTGGCCGAGCGTCAGTCCAAGCTTGAAGCCGATCTGGCCGAGCTGGAGGCCGAGGGCGCCAAGGCCGACGCCAAGCGCAAGGTCCGCGACGCCGGTGAGCGCGAGCTCAAGAAGATCCGTGAGCGCGCCCAGCGCGAGGTCGATTGGCTCGACGAGATCTGGGACAAGTTCGTCAAGCTGACCGCGGGTGAGTTGATCATCGACGAGCGGCTGTACCGCGAGCTGGAGGACCGTTTCGGCGAGTACTTCTCCGGCGCGATGGGTGCCGAGGCGATTAAGAAGCTGCTGGACGCCTTCGATATCGACGCCGAAGCCGAGTCGCTGCGCGAGACGATCCGCTCCGGTAAGGGGCAGAAGAAGCTGCGCGCGCTGAAGCGACTGAAGGTCGTGGCCGCGTTCCAGAAGTCCGGCAACAGCCCGCGCGCCATGGTGCTCGACGCCGTGCCGGTGATTCCGCCGGAGCTGCGTCCGATGGTGCAGCTCGACGGTGGCCGTTTCGCCACCTCGGATCTGAACGATCTGTACCGTCGCGTGATCAACCGCAACAATCGCCTCAAGCGACTGATGGACCTGGGTGCACCGGAGATCATCGTCAATAACGAGAAGCGGATGCTGCAGGAGTCGGTGGACGCCCTCTTCGACAACGGTCGTCGTGGCCGTCCGGTCAACGGCCCGGGTAACCGGCCGCTGAAGTCGCTGAGCGATCTGCTGAAGGGCAAGCAGGGCCGGTTCCGTCAGAACTTGCTCGGTAAGCGCGTGGACTACTCGGGCCGCAGCGTTATCGTCGTCGGTCCGCAGTTGCACCTGCACCAGTGCGGTCTGCCGAAGCTGATGGCGCTCGAGCTGTTCAAGCCGTTCGTCATGAAGCGTCTGGTGGATTTGGGTCAGGCCCAGAACATCAAGTCGGCTAAGCGCATGGTGGAGCGGCAGCGTCCGCAGGTGTGGGATGTCCTCGAAGAGGTCATCACCGAGCACCCGGTGCTGCTGAACCGTGCACCCACGCTGCACCGCCTGGGTATTCAGGCATTCGAACCGCAGCTGGTGGAGGGTAAGGCCATTCAGCTGCACCCGCTGGTGTGTGAGGCCTTCAACGCCGACTTCGACGGTGACCAGATGGC
>NZ_JBAQWU010000433.1:0-5565 GCF_049299075.1 Gordonia sp. (in: high G+C Gram-positive bacteria) | reverse complement strand
GGATTGGACACGTAGTGGCCGTCGCGCGCCGGGACGTGCTGCTCACGCGCAGTGTCGTCGAACCCGATGAATCGGCAATGCCAGGTCACCACGGCGGTTGGACGGCCACCGAACTGCTGGTGCCCCTGGTTCAGGCCACCGGATAATCAGGCCACCGGATAATCAGGGCACCAGATAATCAGATCAGCGGATGATCAAGCATCGACTGACAGCGCCCACATGACACCGAACTTGTCGAAGACCTGCCCGTACCAGCCGCCCCACGGCGCCACCGCGAAGGGCATGCCGAGCGAGCCGCCACCGGCGATGAAGCCGTCGATGATTTCCTGGGCCCGCGGCACCGATCCCGCGGTGTAAAGCAGCGAGTAGGCGGTGCCGCGCACGGGGTAGTCCGTCTCACCGTCCATCGCATCACCCCCGGCAATCTGTCCGGCGTCGGTCACCAGGACGGCGTGTGCCACTGCGTTCGGATCCGGCTCGAAGGGCATGCCCTCCATCGAGAAGTCCCGGTACTTCATGATGTTCAACTGGCCACCGAGAACGGAATACCAGTGGTTGAACGCCGCCTCCGCGGTTCCGGGCAGCGCGATGTAGGTAGCGAGAGATTCACTCACGGAGATTCCTTCTTCGGATGGTGGTTGTGACACTCACCACCCTACGGATTCCATCGCGCCGTCGCGTTCAGGAGAAGCGGAGCTCCAGCGTCGCCATGCCGAAGATCTTCTTGTCACTGCACTTGGCCGTGAGGATCACCACCCCGCTGGTGGTCTCCGGGTGCAGCGACTTGATCTTGCCGCCGTAGACGATGTCGCCGCGTCCGTCGGCCGGCACGATGGCCGGGGCCGAGAGTCGTACCGCAAACCGGCTGACGGCCCCCGGATCGCCCGACCACTCGGAGATCACGCCGACGCCCAGACCCATGGTGAGCATGCCGTGCGCGATCACATCGGGCAGTCCAGCCAACTTGGCAATGTCCTCGTCCCAGTGAATCGGGTTGGCATCGCCGGAGACCCCGGCGTAGTTCACCAGATCCCCGCGGGAAATATGCGTGTGGTGCTCGCCGATCACATCGCCCTTGGCCAGGTCGGCGAAGGCGCGCGCGCCGACGGTGCGGGTCGCGACATCCGCCGAGTCTGCGGGTGCCTCGCCCTGCCGCACCGTCTTCACGTAATCGGCAGCGGATTCTTCGGCGGAGAGGATCTGCACGTCATGCATCATCACTTTGTTGACGGCGTCAGTAATCGCCGGATCCACCTCGTCGGCGCCGACGCCGACGACGGTGGTGTGCATGCGGTGCACGGTCTCGCCGTTCTGGTCGACGAAGGTATTGGTGATCGTGATCATGTCCTTGCCCGCAATCCGGCGCACGGCTGAGAGCTCGACGTCCGTGGTCAGCTCGTCGCCGACGATAATCGGCCGGTACTGCTCGAAGACCTGCTCGGTCTGCACGTAGGTCTCGTAACCGACGACGACCTCTTGCATCAGCTTTTGGTTCGCGGCCATCGCTGGAATCGACGTGAAGGTCAGCGGGGCGACCAGACCGGAGTAGCCGAGCGCGGCTGCCGCGTCCTCATCCCAGTGCGCTGGGTGGTAGTCCTGCACCGCCCGGGCGTACTCGCGCACCTTCTCGCGGCCGACGATGTACGTCTGGTCCCGCACGTAGTAGTGCCCGACCCGCTCAGCGAGTGCCGCATTCTCCGCAGTGGTCTCCGTCGACGTCATCTTCTCCCTAACGGTTGCTCAACGCCTGAAATGCTAGACCGGTGACCCGGAAATCCCCCAACCGGTGGCCGTGCAGCGCGGCGCAGCGGCGGGCACCATGGAAGGATGACGACGCGATCAGGCACCGCACGCTCCGGTGATCTCGAAATCCACTACGACGACATCGGCGACCCGCACGCACCGCCGGTCCTGCTGATCATGGGGCTGGGCGCACAGATGGTCTTTTGGCGCAGCGCGTTCTGTCAGAAGATCGCCGACGACGGCTACCGAGTAATTCGGTTCGACAATCGCGACGCCGGGCTGACCAGCAAGCTCGACGGCGCACGCGTGGCGGGCCCGCCGTTGCCCATTCGGTTGACCCACTCCCTGCTCGGCACCCCTTCCCCCGGCGCGCCATACACACTGGTCGACATGGCAGCCGATGCGCAGGCCGTGCTCGATCATCTGGATATCGAGCGCGCCCATATCGTCGGCGCGTCGATGGGCGGAATGATCACCCAGATCTTCGCCGCCGACCACGCCGACCGGACCGTGACGGCAACGGTCGTGATGTCCAGTAACAACCAGGCCTTCCTTCCGCCGCCAGGGCCGAAGCAGTTGCGCGCCCTCCTGGCCGCTCCGCCACGCGGCGCCAATCGCGAAACGCTCATCGCGCACCGCGCCAAGCTGGGGGCGATCATCGGCAGCCCCGTCTACCCGGCTCCGCGGGCCGTCGCCCTCGCCCACAGTGCCGAGTATTACGACCGCTCCTACTACCCTGCCGGCTTCCTCCGACAGTTCGCGGCCATCGGCGCTACCGGCTCACTCGTCGAGTACAACCGGCGCACCGAGGTACCGACCCTCGTGCTGCACGGGACCCACGACAAGCTCATGCGACCGTCCGGAGCACGGGCCATCGCCCACGCCGTTCCCGGCGCCACACTACGGATGATCGACGGTATGGCGCACGATCTTCCCGAGCCACTGTGGGACGAGATCATCGGCGCGCTGACGGAGCACTTCGCTCAGGGTTGAGACGCGCGGCGATCACGCAGGGCGTGCAGCTGCTCGGCGGGCCGCAGTGTGGTGATCAGCCTGCTCAGGATGAGGGCCAGCACCGCGGCCAGCACCACCGCACCGATGCGGCCCAGTCCCATGGTGAAGGTCGAGTCGCCGGTGCTCGCCGTCAGCAGCACCGTCGGAGTCAGGAATGCGACGTACATCGCGTAATTGTTGTTCCGAAGGTAGGCGACACAGAGCACCATGCAGAGGGCGGCGGCCACCCACGGCCACGGCGTCGGCGCGAACGACACTAGGGTGGCGATCGTCGCGCCGATGATGGTGCCGCCCAAGCGTTGCGAGGCGCGCGAGAATCGGTCATCGAAGCCGACCGCAACGATCAGACAGAAGGTGAGCAGCGCCCAGTTGGTGTACGGGTAGGGCGTGAACTCGCCGATCAGCACCAGGATGATAGCGCCGGCAGCGACCAGTAGACCGGAATCGATCCGGCGATCGAGCGGCACCAGGGGCGCTGGCGCGCGCAGCTCGACGTCGTCGGTCTTCAGGTTCTTCGATGGGAAGAGCACCGACATCAGGGTGATCAACGCAATGCCGAGGACCGAGCCGACCAGAACGTGCCACCACTGCGCGCCGGAGGCGGCGAGGGCGGAGAAGGCGATGAAGTTGACCGGTGATCGGGTCATCGAGGCTACCTGCCCGATGCTGAACAGGCCTTGCACCATCGACACCGCGGCTAGGCCGATCAGGATCGCCCACAGCTGGCCAGTGGTGCCGGCGAGAAATCCGGCCATCGCTACCGCGATAGTCCACAGTCCCGCGCCGACCGCCCACTTCAATGGCATGGCCCGGGCGGGCGAGAGCAGCAGCAAGATCGCCAGGTAACCCGATTGCGCCGTGTTCGGTCCGATGAAGTAGCGAGTTCCGCCCAGCACGATCGCCGAGGCAATGAGCAGAATCAGCGCGTAGATGATGGTCTGCTTCGGTAACGCCAGCTTCTTCGGCGGCGTTGTCGGCGCGGCCACGGTCACATTCCGCTCCATGGGGAGAAAACTACCTGGCGCACCCGCCATACGGCTGCGGACCCCCCACCACTTGCGCTTTGATCAGTGAGTTCACTACGCAGTGGACTCTCCGGGAAGGATCTGACTATGCGCACTTCACCGAGACCGGGCCTCGTGCTCCTGGCCCTGTGCACTGCAAGTGCCCTCGCCCTCATCGGGCTCGGCCTACCCACCGCCCATGCGGCTCCGCGAAACGACGCCGGATTTCGCGCCCCGTTCTCCGGGGTCCCCGCCTACGAGCACGTCGCACCGCCGAAGTTGACCGCACCGGCCCAACTCAATCAGCCGCTCGGGCAGCGGGCCGCCGACCGGATCGCCGCCCAGATCGGCTTGCACCGCAGCGATGCACTGTCACCGCAGAAATCCCGGCAGCTAGTCACCGGCGGTGGGATCGGGGGCGACCGGCAGTCCGGCAAGATCATCGAAGAGTGCATCCTGATCCTCACCAACACCGTCGGCCGCCCGATGCTGTCCACGATCGACGGGCAGGTCGTGGGTTCGGTACTGGGTAGCTACGGCATTTATGTGAACACCAAGGGCCAGTTGCAGAGCCCGGCCAATGAGGCCGCGCCCACACGGCAGGTCAACACGCTCATTGCGCCCGGCGGCTACGTCGGCAACTGGCTGCGTGCGAACGGGGCGACCGACACCCTGCTGGCGCTGTACCGGTCGGCATACACGGTGCAGTTGCTTCCCGGCTTCGCCTCGCAGCAGATCTCCGGCGCCGCACAGCTGGTGACCAACACCAAGGGCGGGCAGACCACCACGGTCGGGATGTCGATGGCACCGCCGCTGTGGATCGTGAACTTCGCGTTGATCTACATCGTGAACCCGCGTCTGGCTGCGCAGATGCCCGCCTACTGGGCCCCCATCCCGTCACCCGTCGTCCGCGCCATCACAGCGAGCCCGACCGGTCAGGTCCCCTACGCCCGCTACGCCCGCTACTTGCGCTGACCACCGTCCCCGCTCGACGGGTGGCCTGTGCGCGTGAGGCGGCGCCAGGCTGCGCTGGCCGGAATCCGGGTGCCGGTGAGCACATATGAGGCCGTCGAGTCCACCACCAGGGTCGATTCCAGACCGCGACGTTCCCGGCCACCGCCAGCAAAGAGCAGGTGGTCGCCGGGGGCAAGGACGACGTCATCGTCCGGTGCGGCAACCGCACTGCCATCGGGCCGCCGCAAGAGCAACGGGACGACACGCAGCCGACCGGCCCGGTCCTCCGGGCGGCGCAGCAGGTCACCCATCCGCACCGTGCCTGCGCGCAACGCCGTCATGATCGCCGGGGTCCTTCCCGCATCGAGCTCGATGCGCCACAACACCGGCAGGACGTGGCCGCATTCGGCGACCAGACGGGTCACCAGCGTTTGCGCCCACGCATCGTCGTGGTCGGGAAGGAGTTGCAGAAAGCGCCATAGCAATGGCGAACTGATCCGGGCATAGACCTCGTGGGCCACCACTTCACTGGGGACCAGCCGCGCGTGGAGATCCATCGCATCGAACAACGCCGCGCTCGTGGCCCGATTCTGCCGGGCTGCGAGGTACAGGTCCGGATTGACCGTGCGCGCGCCGGCCACCGCCGAAAGGTTCACCACGTCGTCGTCGGTGCCGGCGACCAAGCCGACCGCATCGTCGACTCGAGCTCGTCGAAGCACCTCCGGATCGCTCGCATCGCCGAGGATCACCTCGATGCCGCTGTCGGGGGCGTCTGGAAGCCGACTCGCATCGCTCTCGATCACGCTCAGCTCGACGCCGGCCGGCCCCAGGTCAGCGGCCAGTTCCCGGC
>NZ_JBAQWU010000432.1:0-5806 GCF_049299075.1 Gordonia sp. (in: high G+C Gram-positive bacteria) | reverse complement strand
GGGCATCGCGGTGCTGGCGCTGACCATGCCCGTGACGGCCGCATCGCTGGGCGTCGCTGCGGCCCTGGCCGTACCTGCCGTGGTGACCGGCATCGGCCTGCTGGTGGTCTACTTCGGAATCAGCGATCCCCCGCTGCCCACCGATTCCACGCAGACGCCGCCGTCACCGAACCCCTATCGGTCGGGCCGATATCTGTGGCGGATCCACGCGTTCAGCGTGCTGCTGGTGATCGGCCAGTCGATGCTGTGGACCTTTGTGCCAGCGTGGCTGATCGTCGCGCTGGGCTGGTCGCCGCTCGGCGCCGGTGTGCTGGTGACCGTAACCCAGATCCTCGCTGCACTCGGCCGCATCGTGGCAGGCCGGGTGTCGGACCGGTGGGCCTCACGAATGCGTCCGGTACGGGCGATCGCGGTGGCCGCGGCGCTCAGCCTCGCCGCTCTGGCGCTGGCCGATCAGTTCGACAGCGTCGTCGCCCCGGCGATCATGGTGCTCGCGACGATCTGCACCGTCGCCGACAACGGCCTGGCGTTCACCGCCATCGCCGAGGCCGCCGGGCCATCGTGGAGTGGTCGCGCCCTGGGCGTGCAGAACACCGCGCAGTTCGTCACCATCGCCGTCACCACCCCGATGCTGGGCATGGGCATCGAGCGGATCGGCTACGCCGCGGTCTTCGGCATCGTCGCCGTCGCACCGCTGCTCGCACTGCCGCTGATCCCGAAAGATCCCGCGCTACGGGAGGAACCGGTCAGCATCGACCCGTAGGCGTCAGTCCGGGGGCGTCTGCTGCGCATCGAGCGCAGCTTGCGCCTCGGCCAGGCGGCGCCCCCGGCTGCGATACCGGTAGATGAAGAAGCCGATTGCTGCACCGATCAGGAAGCCGAGCAGCACCCCGAGCAACGTCGCTCCTCGGAACGCCGGCGCCTCGACGTCGAAGATTCGCTCACCGGCATGCGCGGAATTGCTGGTGCCGGCCACCACCGACAGCGTCAGCAGGTTGGGAATGGAGGCGAGCACACCTATTCCGGCCAGGACGGCCGCGGCTACTCTGCGGTGAGTCGCCAGCGCCAGTCCGGCCAGGATGAGCAATACCAGGGTGATCGCCGTCCCGGCCGCGCCATACAGGAGGCCGGCGCTGGTGCCGCGAGTGAACGAGCCGTCCACCAGCGAGCCGATGTGACCGGCCCACCAGCGCGGCAGAAATGCCGCCAGGATGAAGTAGGCGATGATCACCAGTGCGACGCCGCCAACCCCGATCAGCACCTTCTTGGCCCAACCGTTCACCTGGTCGGCGACGCTGGGCGCAGCGGACGCGCGCCCCTCGATCCGTTCAGCTTCGGCTGGCTCCGGAAGTGACGGCTCCGGTAGTGACAGCTCCGGTGCTGAAGGCTCCGGTAGTGACTCAGTCATGTCTGCGTCCTCTCCCCCACACGCCGTGTGGGCCGCCGCGTGTGGAACATCGTAAGGCGCACGCCCCTGGAAACTCCGCTGATCTTCCTGGTTCCGAGTGGGCGTCGCCGAACTCGTCGGCTCACACCAGCGCGAGGATCCGGTCGCCGACCTCGGTGGTGGAGCCGCGCTCGGCGCCGCGCGAGGCGACGTCGGCGGTGACGGCCGCCTCGATCCGCTCGGCGCCCGCATCGTCGCCGAGGTGACGTAGGAGCAGGGCGACCGACAGAATCGCTGCGGTCGGATCGGCCAAGTTCGTTCCGGCGATATCCGGCGCGCTGCCGTGCACCGGCTCAAACATCGACGGATTAGTGCGCGTGGCGTCGATATTGCCCGACGCGGCCAGCCCGATACCACCGGTGACGGCGGCCGCCAGATCGGTGATGATGTCGCCGAACAGATTGTCGGTGACGATCACGTCGAATCGGCCCGGATCGGTCACCAGATAGATGGTGGCCGCGTCCACGTGGCAGTAGTCGACGACCACGTCGGGGAATTCGACACCGACCTCGTCGACGGTGCGCGCCCACATCGAGCCAGCGAACGCCAGCACATTGGTCTTGTGCACCAAAGTCAACTTCTTGCCGCGCGCCTCGGCGCGGGCGAACGCGTCGCGGACCACGCGTTCAATGCCGAATCGCGTATTCACGCTGACCTCAGTGGCCACCTCATGCGGGGTGCCGACGCGGATCGCGCCGCCGTTGCCTGTGTACGGACCCTCGGTACCTTCCCGCACGACGACGAAGTCGATGTTCTGCTCGCCAGCCAGCGGCGAGGCGACACCGGGGTACAGCACCGACGGTCGCAGGTTCACGTGGTGGTCAAGGATGAATCGCAACTTCAACAGGAAGCCACGCTCGAGCACCCCCGACGGCACTGAGGGATCACCGATGGCCCCGAGCAGGATGGCGTCGTGCTCGCGGAGCGAAGCGACATCGTCGTCGGTCAGTAGGACACCGGTCGCGTGGTAGCGACGGGCCCCGAAGTCGTACTCGGTGGTCCGCACGTCGGGGTGCAGCTTGGCCAACACCCGCAACGCCTGATCGATCACCTCCGGGCCGATGCCGTCGCCAGGAATCACTGCCAGCTTCATGAGAAGTCCACCTGCTTGATCAGCGTGGCCTCGACGGCGCCACCGATTGCGGCGACGACGTCGTCGTCGATGGTCCCGTCCACCCGCAAGATGGTGGTGGCGCCCGGACCCTCCAGGTCCTGGGCCAAACCGGCGGCAACGATGTCTACACCGGCGTTACCGAGCAGGGTGCCGATCTTGCCCAAGGTGCCCGGCTGGTCGGAGTAGCTGATGATCAGGTTCTTGCCCTCAGCACGCAGATCGAAGTTGCGACCGTTGACGTTCACGATCTTCTCCACCTCCCGCGGCTCGGTGAGGGTGCCTGCGACGTTCACGCCACTGCCGTCGGCAAAAACGGCACGGACGTCGATCATGCTGCGGTGATTGGGGCTCTCCGTCGCGGTCACGACGTCGTAGGTAACGCCGCGTTCTTGCGCGACACTCGGGGCGTTCACAAAAGTGACTTGCTCGTCGACGACGGCCGAGAACAAGCCGCGCACGGCCGACAGACCCAGGACGTCCACCGGTCGCGCGGCCAGCTCGCCGCGAATCTCGACGGTGACGGCGGTCGGCTGCTGCTCGGCGAGCACCCCGACCAGCTGACCCAGCTTGCGCGAGAGGTCGAGCCACGGGGCCACCTCGTCGTCGACCGGCCCGCCGGTGATGTTGACGGCATCGGGGACGAACTGGCCGGACAGCGCCAGCTGCACGCTCTTGGCGACGTCGGTACCCGCGCGGTCCTGCGCTTCAGCGGTCGAGGCGCCAAGGTGCGGCGTCACGACGACCTGATCCAGGTCGAACAGCGGCGAATCGGTGCACGGCTCGGTGTTGAAGACATCCAGGCCTGCGGCGCGCACATGGCCGGACTTGATCGACTCGGCCAGCGCGGCCTCGTCGATCAGGCCGCCGCGGGCGGCATTGACGATGATCACGCCTGCTTTGGTGCGAGCCAGCTCGTCAGTACCGATCAGACCGGCCGTCTCCTTGGTCTTGGGTAGGTGGATGGTGATGAAGTCGGCGCGCTCGAGTAGCTCGTCCAAGCTCACCAGCTCGATGCCCAGCTGCGCGGCACGCGCGACCGAAACATAGGGGTCGTACGCGATCAGGTGAGTCTCGAAGGCCCCCAGTCGGGCCGCTGCCAGTTGCCCGATGCGGCCGAGTCCGACCACGCCGACGGTCTTGTCGAACAACTCGACGCCGTTGAACGACGACCGCTTCCAGGTCTTGTCTTTCAGGGTGGCGTCGGCGGCCGGGATCTGCCGCGCGGCGGCCATCAGCAGGGCGACGGCATGCTCGGCGGCCGAGTGAATGTTCGACGTCGGAGCATTGACCACCATGACACCGCGCTCAGTGGCCGCCGGTACATCGACGTTGTCCAGACCGACGCCGGCGCGGGCGATGATCTTGAGGTTCTTACCTGCGTCGAGAACCTCGGCGTCGACGGTGGTCGCCGAGCGCACGAGCAGCGCGTCGGCGCCGACGACGGCTTCGAGGAGCTTAGGCCTGTCCGGACCGTCCACCCACTGCACTTCGACGTCGCTGCCCAGTGCCTCGACAGTCGAGGGGGCAAGCTTGTCGGCGATCAAAACAACGGGACGGCCGGATGCGGTCACTCTAGTTTCTCCAGTTTTTTGTCGAGGCGGCGAGCGCGCCACGCGTGTGCGCGGGTTCGACGATCACTGTAAGCGCCGCGGGGTGGCTCGGCACACCCGGCCACGTGGCAATGTGGTGCAGCGCACGCCGACCAGGTACATTGATCGCGATGTCTCGATTCGGTCATGGCTTCATTTCGCTATGCGCTTCTTGTCCCGGGAACAAGGTGGAAGCCGAATACGGTGGACCGGAGCAACCGGTCCCGAGGACCACGAGTGAAGACGAGCGGAGAACTTGATGAAGAAAATGGCAGTGGTTCTGGCGGCGATTGTCGCCACCATCCTGTCCCTCACGGTCGGCGTGGGCAGCGCCCAGGCCGCGCCCCCGAAGACCGCGATCGGCGGCGGTTCGGGGATCTTGGTACTCAAGGGCGGTAATTCCGCCGCAGCGTGCACCGTGACCGCCGTCGGCCGCCCAACCTCCGGCCCGAACCAGGGTCAGTTGATCGCGCTGACCGCAGGACACTGCGGCCGCCCCGGCCAGTCCGTGCTTGCCGAGTCCGCCCAGAACCGCGGCGTGATCGGCGTCTTCCAGCAGAGCTGGACTGACATCGACGTGGGCGTCATCAAGCTCGACTCGACGCGCGTCCGCCCGGTCCGCACGGTCGGCGGCGTGACGATCAAACGCCTCAACACCACCCCGATCACCTTCCCGACCATCATCTGCAAGGAAGGCCGCACCACCGGTCACACCTGCGGTATCACCTGGTTCTCCGACAGCCAGGCGCACTTCTCGCAGATGTGCGTCATCGAAGGCGACTCGGGCAGCCCGGTCGTGGTCGGCGACACCCTGGTCGGCATGGTCAACGCCTACTACTTCGTGTCCTGCCTCGGACCGGAGACCGGCACCAACATGGGCACGATCATCCGTCGCCTGAACGCCACCGGCTACAACGGCTTCAAGGTCGTCTAACCACTTCAGCAACGCAAGACAACAGCTGCGGCGGCCCAGGGATTCGTTCCCGGGCCGCCGCACTCGGTGTGCCACCCGGAGCAGGCCGTCAGCCGTCGCCGCCAGTTCACGCCTGATCGCGCAGGTCGGCGAGGAGGTCATCGAGGACGGTGTGCAGCGCAGGCTCGGCGGGGCTGAACCAGCGGTGCCGGACCCGCTCGTTGGCGCCGCCGGGGGTCTCATGCGCGGTGCGGAGCGGATCGAGCGCGAGGTTGTCGTCGGTCAGTGATCGACCGACGCCGGCGAACAAACTTCGCAGAAAGCGCTCGGCATCGGCGGGCCGAATCCCTTGTGCGCCAGCCCAGTTCGCGAGGCTCGCCAGGTACTCGTAATGCGTGCTCACCGTCGACGCGAGGCCACAGAACGCGATGAACGCCGTCTCGTTGTCGACGGCGAGGGCTCCGCCGAGCCTCTCGAACAGGGCCTCGACGTCGGGATGGGTGGGGAAGAGGACGGTGAGGCAGTTGCGCTGGCTCACCTCTTGCAACGGCATCGCGCGGACAATATGTGGCCGCGTGTGCAGCATGTCGCGGAGGTGCGCGGCACTGATGGCGGCCATCACATTCACCACAACGTGGTCGTCACGAAAGCGCAGTTCTGCGACGGCGTCAGCGCACTGCTCGGTGCGCAGTGCGAGGAACACCAGATCTGAGCCATCGACGACGTCCTGGTTGCTCGTGCAC
>NZ_JBAQWU010000431.1:0-4603 GCF_049299075.1 Gordonia sp. (in: high G+C Gram-positive bacteria) | reverse complement strand
GTCTGGAGACGGCGCGAAACCAACTGGAGTCCACCGCGGTCCCGAGAGAGCGTTGGCCCCCGAACGACGCACACGCATCGTCGAAGGTGGTCGAGCTAGCTGATTCCGACGCCAATCTGAATCGCAGAGACCCCATCAGCCTAACGCGCCGAAGGACGCCAATGGGAGAGCTAAACCGTTCAGGATTCCTAACACGTGCTTTCCCGCACGACCAGAACCATCACTCACTGCCCTATCGCCACTCACCTTCCCTCAGCCACGCTCACCACGCAACCCATCCTCACCAGATCCTGCACAACAGAAACCATCCGCCTGACCAGCACCTTTCCCTTCCCTCACCCAAAAGCAAGCCCACACACCTCTTGCATTCTGGATTCGTGCGCTACGTTTTGCGTATGCTCGCGGGTATGAGTGGTGAGCGGGTGTGTGAGTTCTGCTCATCCGCGCTGCCGGAGCAACGCGGCGGACGTAAGCGGCGCTGGTGCTCCGACCAGTGCCGGTGGAAGGCCGCGCGGGCACGTCAAAAGGCTGACGTGTCGGTCGCTGGAATCGCCAGCGAGGTCGCCGCCACCGCCGTCTTGGACTCCCCCGTCATCACCGCGCAGGTCCTCATCGACCTTGCCGGGCGTATCGCGGAGGGCCGCTGCGATGGGCCGGAGTGGAACGCGGCGATCGACGCGACGATCGGCCTTCACCGCACCCTGGTTGCGCGTATGCGCAGGCTCAACGGAATCTGACTGGGTGCCGACATGGCCGGAACCATTCACAAAATCACCGCCGGGTGTGGCTATGAGTACCTGACTCGGCAGGTCGCAGCCATGGACGCCACCGATCGCGGCCGCGTCACTTTGGCCGACTACTACTCGGCGAAAGGAGAGGCGCCGGGCCGCTGGACTGGTGCAGGACTGGCCAGCCTCATCCACCCGACGGCAGAGGTTCCGGCGTCCGCTGAGCGGGAGGTGCATGCCGGCTCGGTGGTGTCTGCTGAGCAAATGCGGGCGCTGTTCGGTGAGGGGAGGCACCCGAACGCGGACGAGATTGAGGCGCAGGTCGCCGCAGCCGGCGGCGCTGCTGAGGACCAGTTGCGGGCGTCGGCGCTGGGTGCGCGGTGGTCAGAAACGACCGCGCACCCAGAGTTCCGGGTGCGTCTGGCAGAGATGTTCGTCGCCCACAACTTGGGGTCAGGGCAACGATGGAGCGCCCCCATCGCTGACGATGTGAAGGCGCAGATGCGTACCGAGCTGGGCCTGGAGATGTTTCGGGACGAGTACCGCCGAGATCCCCGTGATGACCGTGAACTCAGTGGCTGGATCGCCCGAATCAACCGTCCCCTGCCGCAAGGCGTCGCCGGGTATGACCTGACCTTTTCACCGGTCAAAAGCGTCTCAACATTGTGGGCACTGGGCCACACAAGTACGCGCCGCGTCGTGGTCGACGGCAAGGAAATGGACCTGTCGCAGGCGATCGAGGCGTGCCACGATAAGGCAGTGGCCGACGCTATCGCCTTCGTCGAAGACCAAGCCACTTTCAGTCGACTGGGCACCGACGGGGTCCAACAAGTGGACACCGAAGGTCTAATCGCGGCTGCGTTCACTCACCGTGATTCCCGCGCCGGTGACCCCGACCTGCACACCCATGTCGCGGTGTCGAACAAGGTGCGGGTCCGTGTCCCCGGCACCGATGAATACCGCTGGGTCGCACTCGATGGCACCCCGCTGTTCAAGGCGATCGTGTCCTCATCGGAGGTCTACAACTCGCGGATCGAGGCGTACGTGCGCCAGTACATCGGTGCTCAATTCGCCGAGCGCCCCTCGCTGGACAAGAGTAGGCGACCTATCCGCGAGATCGTCGGAGTGCCCGAGGAACTGATGAGCCGGTGGTCTCAGCGCCGCGAAGCGATCGAGATCCGCCAGTCGGAGCTGGCCGCACAGTTCCAGGCAGTCCATGGCCGCGAACCGACTAGCGGAGAACTGTTTGACCTGGCTCAGCAGGCCACGCTGGAGACGCGCGAAGCCAAACACGAGCCCCGCTCTCTGAACGAGCAGCGCGATACATGGTGGACGCAAGCGGTCGATGAACTTGGTTCCTCGAGCAACGTCAACGCAGCGTTGGAGTCGGTATTCACCGGTGAGCAGGCCGCCATCCGCACCGGCCCAATCCAGTCCGAAGAGGCAACCGCTATCGCCGATCACGTGGTGTCGGTGGTGTCGGAAAGCCGGGCCCGTTGGCAACGTCCGCACCTTCGCGCCGAAGCCGAACGACAACTACGTCAAGGACGTGGCTGCGCCGCCTACACCGCCTACGGCAGCGACACCGCGCTGCCATGGGCCGGGTGGGTATCACCTGAGCACTGGAGCGAGTCGGTCGAAGCGATCGTGCGTGCCGCTGAATCAGCGAGTCGCACCCAGGCACCCGAGGTAACCGACAGCGACCAAGGTGAGCCGCAGATGTTGCGCCGGCTCGATGGCGCCAGCGTCTACTCGACGCACGACACCGCGATGTGGACCAGTGCGGAAATCCTCGCCGCTGAGCGCCGAATCGTCGCGGCCGCCCGACGCACCGACGGCCGAGTGGTCGACGGCATCCACGTCGACCTGGCGTTGCTCGAAGAGGCCGCCAACGGTCGCTCCCTCAACGCTGGACAGACTGCTTTGGTGCGTGAGCTGGCCGGGTCAGGGCGGCGTGTGCAGCTGGCGCTCGCCCCGGCAGGCACCGGCAAAACGACCGCGATGCGCGCATTCGGCAGGGCATGGACCGACAGCGGCGGCGCGGTCATCGGCCTGGCCCCGACCGCAGCGGCCGCCGCAGTCCTGCGCGAGGATCTGGGCGCCGAGACCGACACCCTGGCCAAGCTCGTGCACATCGTCCGCGCTCGCGCAGACTACGAACAAGCGGTGCTCGCCGCTGAACGCGGAGACCTCAACGCTCGTCGCGCTCTGGCCGCCGGAGATGTTCGGGACCCGCAGCGGCCACCGTGGTTCGACCGGATCGGTCCGTCCACCGTGCTCGTCGTCGACGAGGCAGGGATGGCCGCGACAGCCGATCTTGATGCCCTGATCGGGTTTGCGCAGAGCCGGGGCGCGGCCGTGCGCCTGGTCGGCGACGATCAGCAGCTCGCCTCAATTTCCGCCGGCGGCGTCCTGCGTGATGTGGCCCATGAGGTCGACGCACTCACCTTGTCGGAGGTGGTGCGTTTCTCCGACACCGCCGAAGGTAGCGCGTCGCTGGCTCTTCGTGAAGGTGACGTCGCCGGACTTGGTTACCTCGCCGATCACGGACGAATTCATGTCGCTTCTGATCGGGCAGCGGCCGATCAGGCTTTCGGCGCGTGGCTCGATGACCAGTCGGCCGGTGACGATTCGGTCATGCTCGCCGCGACCCGTGACACCACGAACGACCTCAATGCGGCGGCACGTGCTCACCGCCTTGACGGGCTCAGCGCCGCCGAAGTTGGCCGAGAGATTCAGCTCGCCGATGGGCTGTCGGCGTCGGTGGGTGACACGATCTGCACGCGCCGCAACAACCGCGCCCTGCGCACCTCAGCGACGGACTGGGTGCGCAACGGCGACCGGTGGGAGATCACCGCGATTGGCCAGGATGGCACAGTCACCGCCCGCCACCGCGACCGCGGGCGCACCATCGACCTGCCCGCCAAGTACGTAGCCCAACACGTCACACTCGGATACGCCTCGACCATTCACGCAGCCCAAGGCCTCACCGCCGACCGCTGCCACGTCGTCGGCAACGACTCGCTCTCGCGTCAACTGTTCTACGTCGCGATGACCCGCGGCCGCCACGGCAACCACGTCTACCTCTCGACGGCCGAGGGCGACCCGCACAAGGTACTGACTCCCAAAGCCCTCACCCCCGACACGGCGGTGGAGCTGCTGTCCAAGGTTCTCGACCGTGACGAGGCGCAGCGGTCGGCAACGACCGGTGCCCGCCAAGCACGTGACCCGGCGACCAGGCTCGGCCCGGCCGCCGCAGCATTCATCGACGCCGCCGGCACCCTCGCCGAGGCGGCAGTAGGCGCAGAGCGGCTGGCCGAACTCGCCGACCATACCCGCCAGATCGACCCGCGCATTGTCGAAACGTCCGCGTGGCCGGTCCTGCGCAAGCACCTGGCCACGCTGGAGCTGAGCCCAAGCGGCGACGCTACCGCCGCACTGGCTGCGGCTTACCACTCCCGCGAGATCGACAGCGCCGCTGACGTCGCGGCACTCCTGGACTGGCGACTGGACCCCACAAGCGGGCATAGCGCCCAGCAGGGACCGTTGCCCTGGCTCGGGTCGGTACCAGAACACCTACCGGCCGAGCACGTCGAATACCTTCACCGCCGCGCGCAGCTGGTGACCTCACTTGCCGACGAGCTACGCGAAGCGAGCGGCCACTGGTCGACGTCGACCGCGCCGCTATGGGCCCGCCCGTACGTCGCCGCCGGGGCCGATAGTGCGCTCCTTGGTGACCTGGCTGTGTTCCGCGCCGCCCATGGCGTCTCGGACAGCGACAGCCGGCCCACCGGGCCAGCGCAGCCCCGGACACGGACCCGCAAGTGGCAGGACGCGCTCGACGAGCGTGCCGCAGCGTTGGTCGCCGTCAGCGC
>NZ_JBAQWU010000430.1:0-5537 GCF_049299075.1 Gordonia sp. (in: high G+C Gram-positive bacteria) | reverse complement strand
GTGCCGTCGATCCGATCACCCAGCAGCGCCGTGTATACGGCGACGGTCGCTACCGGATCGGCCGAGGCCACATGGAGGGCGACGTCATTGAGTCGCAACGGATCTCGGGACATGATCGTCATCGTGGCACACCCGTAGCCGTGCCCAGTTCCGATCAGTACCCAGCCGATCATTCCCCAGCCGTGTTCTCCGCTGGTGTACGCGAAATGTCGGCCATATCTCGCGGACCGGCGGATTTCAGCGCGACATCGTCGGCATCTGCATGTCCACGGGGACCGGCTGGATCAACCGTTCCATGCCCGAGTCGCTGGAAAACATGTAGAACGGCAACACTGCGATGGCATCCATGGTCTTCGGTGAGAGCCTCGCGTCGTACGGTGCCGAGGCGCCGGTCGGATCCATTCCGACAATGGCTGCACGTACCGACGGCAACCGCATCGTCTATCTGCAGCACCCGTCCGACCCGATCTCCTGGTGGTCGCCGAATCTGCTGTTGGACAAACCGGACTGGCTCGACGAGCCGCGGGGGCGCGACGTCCTCCCCCAGACGCGCCGGATACCGTTCGTCACCTTCCTGCAGGTCGCCGCCGACATGGCCGTCGCGGTGAACGCGCCCGACGGTCACGGCCACAACTTCCTGGCGGCGATTCCCGCTGCCTGGGCCGAAATTCTGCACCCTCCGGGCTGGACGCCGGAACAGACCGAACGGCTGACGCCGCTGCTCACTCGGGACTGACTGCGCCGGGGCCGGACCCGGCGACTAAGGTCAGAGCCATGAGCTACCGCAGCACCGAGTACAAGGCCTTCGAGGTCACCATCGCCGATCACATCGCGGAGGTGACGTTGATCGGACCTGGTCGCGGCAACGCGATGGGTCCGGACTTCTGGTCGGAGTTGGTGCCGATTTTCACCGGGCTCGACGCCGACCCGGACGTGCGGGCGGTGGTGCTGACCGGCGCCGGAAAGAACTTCTCGTACGGACTCGACCTGCCGGCCATGGGCGACGACTTCGGCGCGATTCTGGCCGACGAGGCCAAGGCTGGTCCCCGCACCGATTTCCACAATCTGATCAAGCGCATGCAGTCCGGGATCAACGCGGTGGCCGACTGCCGCAAACCGGTGATCGCCGCAGTGGCTGGCTGGTGCATCGGCGGCGGCGTGGACTTGATCACGGCCGCCGACATCCGGTTGGCCAGCGCCGACGCCAAGTTCAGCGTCCGCGAAGTGCGGGTCGCGATCGTCGCCGATATGGGCTCGCTCGCCCGCCTTCCGCTGATCATCGGCGACGGCCACACTCGCGAACTTGCGCTGACCGGCAAAGATATCGACGCCGCCCGGGCTGACAAGATCGGACTGGTCAACGACGTCTACGACGACCTCGACGCGCTCCTGGCCGCAGCCCGCGCCCAGGCCGCCGAGATCGCCGCTCTGCCCCCGCTCGTCGTTCAGGGCACCATGGCAATCCTGGACCACAGCCGGGCCGCGCACGTCGACGACAGCCTCCGCTACGTCGCCGCCTGGAACTCCGCGTTCCTGCCCAGCAACGATCTCACCGAGGCCCTCACCGCCGTCTTCGAGAAGCGTCCGCCGAAGTTTACCGGCGCGTAAGCCCGCCGCAGCGGGCCGCTGGGTACTGCCTCAGCCGGGAGTGAGCCGAAACAGTGCGATCTCCCGGCTGGTGCGCCGCTCGTAGTTCTCGAAGTTCGGCCACACCGCAACCAAGTGCTGCCAGGCAACCGCCCGCTCATCGCCGCGGAGTTCGTATCCCCGCGCCGGGACGAGCCCACCGGGCCCGTCGATCGACAGATCCCCGGCCGCACGCAAGTTGTACACCCAGGCCGGGGTGGTGGGTCCACCGAAGTGGCTGCCAGCCACCAACCAATCGTCGCCGACCGGGGCGGCCAGCACCGTGGTGGTGCGCACGATCCCGGATTTGCGTCCGGCGATCACCATCGTGACGCTCGGCAGCCCGGCGACGTCGAGCAGGTCCACTCGCCCACCGGTCACCTTCTGGAGCGCCTGGTCGACCTTCACGATCCAGGGCAGATACGGCGGCAACCACTCCAATGCGCCAACACGGACGGCGATCGGGGTCAGCAGGCCCACCGCGGTCAGCCCAGTCCGGCGACGAGAGTGTCGCTGAGCAGCTTCGCGAACTCGGCCGGATCGGCCAATTCACCGCCCTCGGCAAGCACTGCCATCGCGTGGATCAGCTTGGCGGTCGGTTCCAGGGCGGCATGATCGTCGCCACCGTCGGTGTACGCCTTGACCAGTCCGGTGACCAGTGGGTGCTCGGGATTGAGTTCCAGAATGCGTTTGAAATGCGGCAGTTCCTGGCCCGAGGCTCGGTACAGCTTCTCCATCTGCGGCGTCATCGAGAACTCCTCGCCGACCAGGCAGGCTGCCGAGTCGGTAAGGCGCTTGGTGAGGCGCGTCTGACTCACATCGTCGTCGAGCACACCGGTCAGCCAGGTCAGCAGATCAGTGAACTCGGCCTTGCGCTCATCGTCGCCGGCCTCGTCCTCATCGTCCAGCGCCACCTCGCCTTTGGCGACCGAGACGAAGGTGCGACCCTCGAACTCCGGCATCTGCGAGGTCCAGAACTCGTCGACCGGATCCGACAGCAGCAGCACCTCGATGCCCTTGGCACCGAAGCCCTCCAGGTGCGGCGAGCGCTCAATCTGCCGCCGCGATTCGCCGGTCGCGTAGTAGATGACGTCTTGGTCGGCCGGGCAGCGCTCCACGTACGCGGCGAGCGTCGTCGGCGCTTCCGCCGAATGGGTGGAGTTGAAGACGCAGGCCTTCAGGATGGCCTGGAAGTTGTCCTGGTCGCTGGCCAGCCCCTCCTTGAATACCGAACCGAAGTTGTTCCAGAAGGTGGTGTACTTCTCCGGCTCGCGATCTTGCAGCTCCCGGACAGTGCTGATGACCTTCTTCACCAGGCGCCGATGGATCGCGCGGATTTGCCGGTCCTGCTGCAGAATTTCGCGAGATACGTTGAGCGACAGGTCGTTTGCGTCGACCACACCCTGGACGAAACGCAGGTAGGCGGGCAGCAACTCGGGCACGTCGTCGGAGATGAAGACGCGTCGCACATAGAGGTGCAGGTTGCACGGGTGCTCGGGACGGAGCTGCATCATCGGCGGCTGCGACGGCAGGAACAGCAGCGCCTGATACTCGAAGGTGCCTTCGGCGTGCAGCGAGATGGTTTCCAGCGGGGTGTCCCACGCATGACTCACGTGCCGATAGAACTCGGCGTACTCGTCCTCGGAGACTTCGCTGGGCGATTTCGCCCACAGCGCCTTCTGCGAGTTAATCGTGACGTTCTTGGTTTCCGTCGCCGGCTCGGTCTCCCCCGAGTCGTCGTCGACACCCTCTCCGCTGGTCGAGTCCTCTCCGCTGGTTGAGTCCTCTCCGCTGGTTGAGCTTGTCGAAACCGCAACGGTCTCGGCCATGCGGATGGGCCAGGCGATGAAATCGGAGTACTTCTTCACCAGCGAACGGAGCACCTGCGGATCGGCGTAATCGTGTAGTGCGTTGTCGGCGTCGACGGCCTTGAGCGCCAGGGTGATCGACGTGCCCTGCGGCGCGTCGTCGACGTCGTCGATGGTGTAGGTGCCGTCGCCGGTGGACTCCCACCGGGTGCCGATGGTCTCGCCGGCCTGGCGGGTCACCATGGTGACGCGGTCGGCGACCATGAACACCGAGTAGAAGCCGATGCCGAACTGGCCGATGAGCTCCTCGGAGGCGGCGGCGTCGCCGGACTCCGAGAGCGCCTGCCGGAGCTTGGCGGTGCCTGACTTGGCGACGGTGCCGATCAGGTCGATCACCTCGTCACGGCTCATCCCGAGGCCGTTGTCGGCGACGGTGAGGGTCCGTGCGGACTCGTCCGGATTCAGCCAGATGTGCAGGTCGGTGGTGTCGACGTCGAGGTCGGAATTGGTGAGCGATTCGAGTCGGAGCTTGTCGAGCGCGTCGGACGCGTTCGAGATCAGCTCTCGCAGAAAGCTGTCCTTGTTCGAATAGATCGAATGCACGACGAGATCTAGCAGTTGCCGTGCCTCGGCCTGGAACTCGTGCACCTGTGAGCTCATGACGGGACATCCTCCGGTTGATTTCAGTACTTGCGGGTGTGGGGCGCATCTATCTCGCGCGAGCACAGCTTACCGTCGCCGCGCGAGCCGTATTATCTTGTGTTGTGTCCGCACCGAGCGCGCTGTTCATCCACGCCCACCCCGACGATGAGTCGCTGTGGACCGGGGGCACCATCGCCGACCTCGCCGCACGCGGCGGGCGCACCGCGCTGATCACCTGTACCTGGGCCGAAGGCACGTATCGGCATCGCGAATTGCTCGACGCCACCGCCGCTCTCGGCATGACCGAGCCGCCGATCATGCTCGGCTACGCCGACAGCTTTGTGCCCGAATCCGCACCGGGCGCGCCGCGCTTCATCGACGTACCGTTCGACGACCAGGTGGCGCGCGTCGTCGAGCACATTCGGCGGCTGCAGCCCGAGGTGATCGTCACCTACAACGCCTACGGCATCTACGGCCACCCGGACCACATTCACGCGCACCGGATCGCCGCGGCCGCCGCCGATATCGCCGCCATCGCCAACTACCGACCCGATCTGGGCCCGCCGTGGCAGACCGCCACGCTGTACTTCGCGACCCTGCCGCAGAGCACCGTCGCCACGCTGCGGCCGTTCCTCGCCGCCGAGCCGAATGTGAAGATCACCGGCACCGCACCGGACAAGGTGAACGTGACAATCGATCTGCGCAACCGCATCGGAGCGAAGGTCCGGGCTATCAACGCACACGAGACCGAACTCGCCCGCAGCAAGGGTATGCAGGCGTTCATGAAGCTCCCCAGCGAACCCCAGCGCCTGTTCCTCGGCTGGGAAAGCTACCGCCGCCGGGACCTGGTACCGGGTGGTCGTGACCTGACGCAGAACTGGTACTTCATCAGCACCTGATGTCGCTAGAGTTCGCGGATCGACGAGCCGAGCCCCGAGGCCCGCTGAACAGAGCGGCCGACCGCGGCACGTAGGGCTTCCTGGCTCCCGACGATCCGGACGGCGTGCCGAGCCCGGGTGACCGCCGTGTAGAGCAACTCCTTGGTCAGCAGTTGTGCGTCGGTCTCCGGAAGGATGACGGTCACCGTCCCGAATTGGCTGCCCTGACTGCGATGGATCGTCATCGCGTACACCGGTGAGGCATCGGAGAGTTGACTCGGATGCAACGACTTGACGTCCGATCCGCGGGCGAAGACCACCGATAGACCGTCGCCGCTAGTGCCGGTCGGATCTGCGATCACCACACCCGAGTCGCCGTTGAAGATGTCATGCGTACGGTCGTTCGCGTTCACCAGCACCGGCTCGCCCGGATACCAGCCGGTGTGCGGCACCTCGCCCCCGGCTTCGGCGATCCAGTCGGTGACCCGCCGCGACCACCCGGACACCCCGTGGCGCCCAGCGCGATGGGCGCACAGCACCCGATGGGTCACCAGTGCCTCCAGCGCGGCGGACGCGTCGCCGG
>NZ_JBAQWU010000429.1:0-3161 GCF_049299075.1 Gordonia sp. (in: high G+C Gram-positive bacteria) | reverse complement strand
GTGGTCGGAGTCCGGGTCCGCGGCGTCGGCGCGCAATACATCCACCAGCGCCTGCGTCGTGAAGACGTAGTTGCCCATCGACGCATACGTGACGTCCGGGTCGTCGGGCGTGCCGGGCGGATCGGCTGGCTTCTCGACGAAGCTGGTGATCAGCCCCGACTCATCGGAATCAATGCAACCGAAGGCCCGCGCCTCGGCCCGCGGCACCCGAATACCGGCCACGGTCACCGATGCACCCGTGGCGATGTGTTGCTCGACGAGCTGCGAGGGATCCATTCGGTACACGTGATCGGCGCCGAAGACGACGATGTAGTCCGGCTTCTCGTCGTCAATCAAGTTCATCGACTGGAAGATCGCGTCGGCACTGCCGGTGTACCAGCGTGGACCCAACCGCTGCTGCGCCGGGACCGGGGTGATGAACTCACCGTGAAAGCCCGACGACCACCACGTCTGCGAGATGTGTTTATCAAGCGAATGCGACTTGTACTGGGTGAGGACGCAGATCCGTTCGTACCCAGCGTTGACCAGGTTCGATAGCACGAAGTCGATGAGGCGATAAGAACTGCCGAAGGGCACCGCAGGCTTAGCGCGATCCTTGGTCAGCGGATAGAGCCGCTTGCCTTCGCCCCCGGCGAGAACGATTCCGAGCACGTGCGGTTGAGATCTCACAAGTCCAACATATCCGTATATCGGTGTGCGCGGGCGGCGCGCCGGGAGTTACAGGTCTTTAGTGCCGGATCGCGACGGTGACGGTCACCTCGAGGGTCGCCCGGACGCCGTCGGCACCACCGACAAGCGCCTCGGCGGCCGCGGTCAGCTCCGCCGCGGTGCGATGAAAACCGGCCGGACCCATCCCCGCCAGATCCGCCAGTTGCGCGACCGACAGGTCAACATCGGCCGTGACCGGCACGCTGCGGCGCACCGCGAAGCCGCCAGCCGCCAGATCGTCGTGCAGCCGGGCGAGCTTGTCCGATCCGATGCTCAGCATTCCGAGTGGCTCGCGCACCTGCTCGAGGTGTCCCGGGTTCGGGGTGACCAGCAACCAGCGGCCGCCCACGGCCAGGATGCGCGCGGTGTCGGCCACATTCCGTGGCGCAAAAACCGAAAGCACCGTATCGGTGGACGCCGAGGCGATCGGCAAACCTGACCACACATCGCAGACCACCGCCCGGGCGCGCGGATGCGCCCGCGCAATGGACCGTCCGCCGTATTTGGATAGGTCGATACCAATACCGCACGCTTCGGGCGCCGCTTCGAGCGCCGCCGCCAGATAGTGTCCGGTGCCGGCGCCAGCGTCCACGATCAGGCCGGCCGACGCGGGCACCGCAGCGGACAGCGCGTCGGTCACCGCGGTGAAGACGCCCGCATCCAGGATGCGCCGCCGTGCGGCGACCATCGCCGCGGTGTCACTTCGATGTTTGCTCGCTTCCCCGGACAGCAGGGAGATGTATCCCTGCCGGGCCCGGTCGAAGCTATGCCCAGCCACGCAGCACACGCCGCCAGCAGTGGCCGCGAACGGCGCGCCGCATACCGGGCAGCGCAGCGCAGCGCCAGCAAGATCGGTCGATTCGGGGTCGGTCAGGCGACGACCTCGCGCAGCGCCTCACCGAGCGCCGACGCTTCTGCGTCGTTCAGCTCGACCACCAGACGGCCACCACCGTCGATCGGAATGCGGACCACGATGCCGCGCCCCTCTTTGACTGCCTCCAACGGACCGTCACCCATGCGGGGCTTCATCGCCGCCATTCTCGCGCTCCCTTCACGCCCACAGAACTCGAACGGTTCAATGATACGTGGCACAGCTCTCGTCAGCGATTCCGGGACTGGTCCACCACATACTCGGCGGCATCACGGGCCGACAGATCCAGCACGGTGGCGCGCAGATCGTCGATCTCCCGCGCCAGCTTCTCCAACGCCCAATCCACCTCATCGGCTTTGTAGCCGCGCACCGTCTGCTGGAATACCAGTCCGCGCACGTCGTTACCGGAGATGCCTGCCAGTGGCAGTCGGGTCAGCGTGGTCCCCCGCTCAACGGGCGGCAGGTCCTCGCCACGGCCGAAGACGAGCCACACGAGCGCAAAGAGCACCGCCACCACTACGACGAGGCCGATCACGTACATACCGATGGTCATCACGGGATCGACCCTACCTCGCCTGGACCTGGTTCACCGGTGGCCGTTCGGTCACCGTCAACTCGGTCAAGCGCGGGCTGAAGGTGCCGTCCGGGCACGCGACGAACTGGGTCAGTCCGACGCCCGAATCGGCGATCCCGCACCGACCCAGCAGCGTCGCGATGATCTGCCGGCTCATCACCGCCAGTTCGGCGAGCGGCCGGTTCCGGTGCGCGCGGACCCCCAGGTTCACCTGGCCGATCCCGGTCAGTCCATAACGGTCGTAGGTGTCCACGAGCAGTCCGATCTCCACGCCGTAGCCCGCCGCGAAGGGCACCGACGACAGCAGTTCCCGGGTTCCGGCATACTCGCCGCCGAGTGGCTGAATCACCTCACCCAGTTCCGGCTTCAGCGCAGTCAGCAGTGGCCGCGCGGTCAGCTCGGTGACCCGGCCGCCACCGTCAGCCACCTGCGCACCACCCTCGGTGAGCGGCCGCCGATAATAGCCTTTGACCAGGTGAATATCCGGATCCAGCAGCAGCGGTCCCAGCAGCCGCGGAACGAACCTCGGATCGGGGTCGACGAGATCGGCGTCGACAAAGGCGATCAGGTCGCCATTGGTGGCGGCCACCGCACGCCACAGTGCTTCCCCCTTACCGGGGCGGGGCGCGAGATGGCTGACGACGTCTTCGCGGGCCACCACGCGCGCCCCCGCACGGCGGGCCCGCTCCGCGGTCGCATCCGTCGAACCCGAATCCAGCACGACGAGCTCGTCGACCAGACCACCGAGGAGCGGTGCGATCGACGCGATCACCCCGGCGACGGTGGCTTCCTCATTGAGGGCTGGCAGCACAACCGACACGGTGCGCCCATCCTTGGCGGCGACCAACTCGTCCACTGTCCACGACGGCCGATCCCAGGCATGCGTATGCGACCACGGCGCCTGCACACCGAGCCTGTCGTCGTTCATGACCACTTCTCGCTCATGCCAATCCTCGGACGGTCCGGGCAGGCGACCTCGTCCCTGCGATGGCGGCGACCATGTCCACC
>NZ_JBAQWU010000428.1:0-2178 GCF_049299075.1 Gordonia sp. (in: high G+C Gram-positive bacteria) | reverse complement strand
CCGGACGCCCGTACCCGCGCCCACGCGCGAGCGCAGCGCGCCGGTGGCGGCGGCCAGTCCGGCCGCCGCCTCCGCCACGTCGGGCTCGGCGTCGACCGAACTGCCCATCACCGTGTAGAACACCGTGGCATCGTGCAGATCACCGGTCACCCGGGTGTCGGTGATCGTCACGTGCACCAGCCGGGGATCTTTGATCTCCGTACCGATCGCCGAGGCGACGATCGTGGTGATTCGCTTAGCGAGCCGTGCCGCTCGTGCGTGGTCGACCATTTAATCGCGCGCCTTCTCCACCATCTCGTAGGTCTCGATGATGTCGCCGACCTTGATGTCGGCGTACGTCAGCGTCAGACCACATTCGAAGCCCTCACGCACCTCGGTGACGTCGTCCTTCTCGCGGCGTAACGTACTGACCGTGAGATTCTCTGCGACCACAGTGTTGTCGCGGAGCAGACGAGCCTTCGCGTTGCGCCGGACGATGCCCGACTGCACCATGCAACCGGCGATGTTGCCGACCTTGGACGACCGGAAGATCGCGCGGATCTCGGTGCGGCCAAGCTCGACCTCTTCGTAGATCGGCTTGAGCATGCCCTTGAGCGCTGCTTCGATCTCCTCGATCGCCTTGTAGATGATCGAGTAGTAGCGGATCTCGACGCCTTCACGGTTGGCCAGCTCAGTCGCCTTGCCCTCCGCGCGGACGTTGAAACCGATGATGATCGCGTCCGAAGCCGCCGCCAAGTTGACG
This sequence comes from Gordonia sp. (in: high G+C Gram-positive bacteria), assembly GCF_049299075.1. GTDB lineage: Bacteria > Actinomycetota > Actinomycetes > Mycobacteriales > Mycobacteriaceae > Gordonia. The sequence continues at coordinate 1,436 of NZ_JBAQWU010000428.1, read as the reverse complement.
TTGGTCTCGGTGACGCCGCCGACGCCGCGGTCGATGACCCGCAACTGCACCTCGTCGTCGATCTCGATCTGCAGCAGCGCCTCTTCGAGCGCCTCCACGGTGCCCGAGTTGTCGCCCTTGAGGATCAGATTCAGCTGACTGGTTTCCTTCAGCGCCGAATCCAGGTCCTCGAGGCTGATCCGCTTACGGCTGCGTGCGGCCAGCGCGTTGCGCTTGCGCGCCGCACGCCGATCGGCGATCTGCCGCGCAGTGCGGTCCTCGTCGACCACAAGCACGTTATCGCCAGCACCCGGCACCGACGTGAAGCCGATGACCTGAACCGGACGCGACGGGTACGCCTCGGTGACATCGTCACCGTGCTCGTCGACCATGCGACGGACACGACCGTAGGCGTCACCGGCGACGATGGAGTCGCCGACACGCAAGGTGCCGCGCTGAATCAGCACGGTGGCGACCGGACCGCGACCGCGATCCAGGTGCGCTTCGATGGCCACACCCTGTGCGTCCATATCCGGGTTCGCCCGCAGATCCAGCGAAGCGTCGGCGGTCAAGAGGACCGCTTCCAGCAGCGCATCGATGTTCTCGCCCTGCTTCGCCGAGATGTCGACGAACATAGTGTCGCCGCCGTACTCCTCGGGCACCAGACCGTACTCGGTGAGCTGACCGCGGATCTTGGCCGGATCGGCGCCTTCCTTATCGATCTTGTTGACCGCGACCACGACCGGCACGTCAGCGGCCTGGGCGTGGTTCACCGCCTCCACCGTCTGCGGCATGACGCCGTCGTCGGCCGCGACCACCAGGATCGCGATGTCGGTGGCCTTGGCACCGCGGGCACGCATGGCGGTGAACGCCTCGTGACCGGGGGTATCGATGAAAGTAACCAGACGGTCCTGGCCGTTCAGCGAGGTGTTCACCTGGTACGCACCGATGTGCTGCGTGATGCCGCCGGCCTCGCCCTCGCCGACATTCTCCTTGCGGATCGTGTCGAGCAGTCGGGTCTTGCCGTGGTCGACGTGACCCATGACGGTGACCACCGGCGGACGCACCGCGAGATCTTCTTCGCCGCCCTCGTCCTCGCCGTAGGTGAGGTCGAAGCTCTGCAGGAGCTCACGATCTTCATCCTCGGGGCTGACGACCTGAACGACGTAATTCATCTCCGAGCCGAGCAGCTCCAGCGTCTCATCGTTCACCGACTCGGTGGCGGTAACCATCTCGCCGAGGTTGAACAGCGCCTGCACCAGCGACGCCGGGTTGGCGCCGATCTTGTCGGCGAAGTCCGACAGGGAGGCACCGCGCGCGAGCCGGATGGTCTCGCCGTTGCCGTTGACCAGCCGGATGCCACCGACGGTCGGGGCCTGCATCGAGTCGTACTCTTGCCGCTTCTGCCGCTTAGACTTGCGGCCCTTGCGGGGCGCACCACCGGGGCGCCCAAAGGC
>NZ_JBAQWU010000427.1:0-6077 GCF_049299075.1 Gordonia sp. (in: high G+C Gram-positive bacteria) | reverse complement strand
GTCCGGCAGCGCGCGGCGCACGCCGGCCAACTTTGTCTCGCTGCGCCCGGCCAGTGCGATCCGGGTGCCGGTGGGAGCGTGCTCGGCGAGGTAGTGGGCGGTCAGCGCGCCGACGAAGCCGGTGGCGCCGTAGACGATGACATCAAATTCGCGACTCATTCACCCAGCCTAGGCTCCCGCTCTAGGGTGCAAGCTATGCGAATTCGGATTGGTGCCCTCCTCGCCACCCTGCTGGTGGTCGTCGGACTGGTGTCCGGGCTGACCGGAGCGCCGGCGGCGGCAGCCGGTGGCGACGGCCAGGCGGTGTCCAGTCGGGAGCTGCCCGCATCGATGCTGCCCAGCGGGGCGGCCCGCGCGGTGAAGGTGCGGTACTTGACCCGCAACCAGAGCGGCCAGCGGGTCGAGGGTGACGGCGTCGTCTACTACCCGCACGGGGCGGCTCCGGCGGGCGGCTGGAAGGTGGTTTCCTGGGCGCACGGCACGTCGGGAATCGCACCGAAGTGCGCACCCAGCCACGCCTCGGGTGCCGAGCACGATAAATCGCAGCCGAATATCGCCGCCGCACTCAAGCGTGGCTACGTGGTGACCGCCCCGGACTACATCGGTATGTCCGGCACCCCAGGCACGGAGTATTTGGGCGGCAAGTCCGCGGGCTACAACGTGATCGACATGGTGCGTGCGGCGCGGCACACCGACGCCGCCATCGGGAGGCGCTGGGCGTCGCTCGGTCATTCGCAGGGCGGGCACGCAGCCCTGTGGGCCACTCGTCTCGCCGACAGCTACGCCCCGGAACTGCGCAACGTCGGCACGGTAGCGATCGCGCCGGCCAGTCAGATCGAGTCGGTGATTCCGCTGATTGCCTCGCCGGCGACACCGAACATCGGCCCGTTGAACCGGACGGCGTTGTTTGCGCTGTACTTGCTCGACGGTCTGGACAACTCCCGCCCCGAGCTCAACGCCGGCGCGGCGCTCACTCCGGCGGGCAAGTATTGGCTGGGCCGGGCGCGCGCGGAGTGCGCCGCCGACCTCAATCCGAAGCTGGCGAACATCGCACCGGGCACGCTGTTTCGGCGGTCACTCAATGATGCACCCCTGGGCCCGGCGCTGCGCGACTACTCCGCCATCCCGAACTACGGCTGGCAGCAGACCCGGCCGATCCGGATTCAGCAGGGCATCACCGACATGATCGTGTTGCCACCGATGACCGCTGCCCTCACCGCGCAGTTGCTGCAGGGCGGTGCCACGGTGAACGTCGGCACCTACCGCGGCGATCACACGGGGATCCTGCGCGAGTCGATGACCGACACCTACAACACGATCGACGGCTACTTCCGCTGACGCGGCCTCAGAGATTCACGGCGTAGCCGAGCGAGAACGCCGACCAGGGTTTGGGCGCCGCTGGGGCGTAGAACTGGTCGAGTTCAGCGATCTGCCAGCCCGCTTGGTCCAGGAGCGACGGAATGTCGCGGGTCAGCTCGCAGCCGCCGGCCACCGCACGCTCAATCGGGTTGACCAGGCGCTGGACGCGTTGCACCCCGGAGTCCGGCGCTAGACCGTGCTCACAAAAAGCTAGGGCACCACCGGGCTTCACCACGCGGCGCAGTTCGGCGAGAGCCGCAGCCAGATCGGGAATGGTACACAAGGTGAAGGTGGACAGGGCGCCGTCGAAGGCGTCGTCGTCGAATGGGAGGCGCTGGCCGTCCAATCCGCCGCGGGTGATGGAGATACGACTGCCAGCGATCCGCGGTTGGGCGCGCTCCCAGGCGAGATCGGCGGGCTCGATCGCTGTCACCTCGGTCACCGACTCGGGGTAGCAGCCCACGTTCAGGCCCGAACCGAAGCCGACTTCGATGATCGGCCCGGACAGTGGCGCGGCCGTGCGCCGCCGCAGCTTGTCCATCCCGGGCATCCCGCACGCCTGCTCGACCAGGCGCGGCAGAATCCGGTCGGCATAGAAACCCATGCCACACCGTAGCCTGATCAACCGTAGCCTGATCAGCTGTCCCTACCGCCGCGTCAGAGGACCACCATCGGCGATACGAGCTTGTCGGGTCTGTGACGTCACGTCTGGGACAACGAGGCGTGGCGTTAGGCTCACCGCTATGAATCCGTCCACTGTGCAGGCGAGCGTGATCGTCGACGAACTGGTCCGCGGCGGAGTGCGCGAGGCGGTGCTGTGTCCGGGTTCGCGGAATGCGCCGCTGGCCTTCGCGTTGTACGCCGCCGATCGCGCCGGGCGCTTGCGTCTACATGTGCGGATCGACGAGCGGTCGGCCGGCTATCTGGCGCTCGGTCTGGCGATCGCGTCGGGTGTCCCGGTGCCGATCGTCATGACGTCCGGTACGGCGGTGGCGAATATGAGCCCGGCGGTCTTCGAGGCGAACTATGCGCGGGTCCCGCTCGTGGTGATCAGCGCGAACCGCCCGTACGAGTTGCTGGGGTCCGGCGCGAACCAGACGATCGAGCAGTTCGGCATCTTCGGCACCCAGGTGCGGGCGGCGATCAGCCTGGGCCTGGCCGAAGAAGACCTCGACACCAACTCGCAGTGGCGGTCGGCGGTCGGTCGCGTGCTGGCGGCCGCCCGCGGCGCCCGCACCGGCAACGCGGGCCCGGTGCAGTTCGACATCCCGCTGCGCGAGCCGCTGGTCCCCGACTCCGCCGACGACCCGGCGCAGCACCTCGACGAGGTTGCCAGTGGGCGCTTCGCCGGTCGCCCGGACGCACAGCCGTGGACCAGTGCCCCGGTCGGCAAACTCGATGTGCCCATCGAGATCGACCTGTCGCTGCCCACCGTGGTCGTCGCCGGGCACGGCGCAGGCGAGCTACCCGAGTTGACTGGCCTCCCCACCGTCGCCGAGCCGACCGCCCCGCACCCGGCAACGCCGTTGCACCCGCTTGCGCTGCGCCGCCTGCGGCCAGTGCAGGCCATCATCTGCGGTCGCCCCACGTTGCACCGCTCGGTATCGGTGCTGCTGGCCGACCCGCAGGTGCGCGTGTACGCCTTGACCACCGGCCCGCGCTGGCCGGACGTCTCGGGCAATGTGTACGCAACCGGTACGCGGGCGGTGCCCACGGCGCAGCCGGACCCGGACTGGCTCGCCGAGTGCGCCCAGGCCGATACCGAGGTCCGCGGCGCCGTGGCCGCCGAACTCGACGCCTGCGATGAGACCACCGGCCTGCACGTGGCGCGCGCGGTGGCCGCCGCGGTGAAACCGGGCGATCAGCTGGTGGTTGGGCCGTCCAACCCGATCCGCGATGTGGCCTTGGCCGGGGCGGTCGCCGACGGTGTGCGGGTGCTCTCCAACCGGGGTGTCGCCGGGATCGACGGCATCGACTCCACCGCGATCGGCGCAGCTCTCGCGGGCCCTGCCGCCGGGCAGACCGTCGCGCTGGTCGGCGACCTGACGTTTATCCACGACATCACCGGGCTGCTGATCGGGCCGGAAGAACCGCGACCGCGCGCGCTGCGGATCGTCGTCGCCAACGACGACGGCGGCGGCATCTTCAGTCTGCTGGAGCAGGGCGATCCACGCTTTGCCGCACCCGCCTACGCCGGTGCGTACGAGCGGATCTTCGGTACCCCGCACCGCAGCGACCTGTCGGCTCTCTGCGCCGGCTTCGGACTGCCCTTCACGCGAGTGCATCTTGACGCGCTGGCCGCGGCCCTGGCGGATCCGGTACCCGCGGGCGGCATCGAGGTAATTGAGGTGGCGACGCAGCGCGCGCCGCTGCGCGGAATCCACGAACGGATCGCCGCCAGCCTCCGCTGATTTCCGGCCCGCCACGGTCAGGCGGCTATCGTGGACCCCATGAATCCGGTGATCGCGCGACGCGTCCGACGTGTCCAGATCGGCTTGGTGGCGCTCGGCGTCATCGCGACGCTGATCGGTGCGGTCATCATTTTGGGCGCCTACCGCAATGACGCCAAGATCGACGCGAACCGGGCGAGCGCGGTCGCCGATGTGATTTCGGCAGACCGGTTGCACGCTGCGGTGAACTTCGTGACGCCCGACGGTGCGCTGCGTAACCCCAAATTTGGCCTGCTCTATCCGACGGAACTGCAAGTCGGACAACGGATTCTGGTCGACTACGACGCCAGCAACCCGAACGCCCTCGCGCGGCCGGCTGGCCGCGATGCGCGCCTGTCGGTGCTTCCCGGGGTTTCCATTGCGGTGCTCGGCTGGGTGGTGGTGCTCATCCTGATGCTGCTCGTGGTGCAGGTGGGCCGCTGGCTGCAGGGGCGTCGGGACAAGGAACTAAGCTCGAGGGCATGACGTCGTCGAGCCGCGCCAGCCTGGAGAAGGACCCGTCCGAGGTCGCCGAGATGTTTGACGGCGTGGCGGGGCGCTACGACATCACCAACACGGTGCTCTCGTTCGGGCAGGATCGTCGGTGGCGTAAAGCCACCCGCAAGGCGCTGACGCTCCGCCCTCGTGATGTGGTCCTGGACCTGGCCGCAGGCACCGCAGTCTCTTCCGAAGAGCTCGCCACCTCTGGCGCCACGGTGATCGCCGCCGACTTTTCGCGCGGGATGCTCCGCGCTGGCGCCAAACGCGACATCCCGAAGGTCGCGGCCGACGCGCTGCACCTGCCCTTTGCCGATGACAGCTTCGACGCGGCCACCATCAGTTTCGGTCTGCGTAACGTCAACGACGTTCCGCTCGCGCTGCGGGAATTGCGGCGGGTCCTGAAGCCGGGCGGGCGCCTGGCGATCTGCGAGTTCTCCACGCCGACCGCCAAACCGTTCCGCACGGTCTACCTGGAGTACCTGATGAAGGCGCTTCCGTCGGTGGCCACCAAAGTGTCGAGCAATCCCGCGGCCTACGTCTACTTGGCCGAGTCGATTCGCGCCTGGCCCGACCAGGCCGGCCTCGCCGAGCAGATCCGCGCCGCGGGGTTCACGAGCGTCGACTGGCAGAACCTGACCGGCGGCATCGCCGCCATCCACACCGGCCGCGCCTGAGCAATGGTCAGCTGAGCAGGTCAGCTGAACGGCGGGCGGGCCTCGAATCGGCCGAACCCGGCGCCGACGGTGCGCCAGGAGCGGGCGATGAAGTCCGAGTCCTCCGGGGTCAGTAGATTGCCCATCACCCGGACGACGACGTCCATCAGCGCGGCCGAGCGGATGCCGGGGCGGCCCAGGACGGGCACGGTCTTGGGCATGGTGAGCAGGCCGGCGGCGCGGCGGGCGGCGGCGAAGGTGACACCGTACTCGTGCTGCAGGATCGCCGGCCAGGCGCGCGTGTGGTCGTGGCTCTCGTCGAGCAGGTCGACGGACATGCGCCCGGTCTCCAGGGCGTAGTCGATGCCCTCGCCGTTGAGCGGGTTCACGCACGCGGCGGCATCGCCGATCAGCATCCAGTTCGGTCCGGCCACTCCGGAGACCGCGCCGCCCATCGGCAGCAGCGCCGACGCGATGCGCTGCGGGGGAGCGGTTAGCTGCCATTGATCGGCCACCGCCCGCGCATAGTGCTCCAGCACCGGCTTCAGCTGCAGCGACGCCGGCCGTTTGGCGGTGGCCAGCGCTCCGACGCCGAGGTTCACCGTGCCGTCGCCGAGCGGGAACACCCAGCCGTAGCCGGGCAGCAGGGTGCCGTCGGGGCCGCGCAGTTCCAGATCTGAGCCGAGCCACTCCGATCCGGACAGCTCCGAAGCCGCATACGACCGCGCGGCCACCCCGTACGCGGTGTCCCGATGCCATTGCCGCCCCAGGGCTTTCCCGAGGGTGGACTTCACGCCGTCGGCGACGATCAGCTCGCCGACGCGGATCGTCGTTTGTTCGTCGCCGCGCTGCACGCGCACCCGGATAACCCGTCCGGCGCTGTCTCGTTCGACGTCCACCGCCTTGGCCCCGACCACCATGTGCGCGCCGCGGCCGACCGCGAACCGGCGCACGTCGTCGTCGAATGTCTGGCGGGCCACGGCACTGCCGAACGGTCCGAACGACGACTGCGGCCACGGCACGTCTTGCACGCGGCCCCAACCCCGCATCCGCAGGCCGCGGATGCGGGGCCGATCATCGAGATAGTCGGTCATTCCGAGGGTGCGCAGGGCGGCCACTGCGCGCGGGGTGAGGC
>NZ_JBAQWU010000426.1:0-5877 GCF_049299075.1 Gordonia sp. (in: high G+C Gram-positive bacteria) | reverse complement strand
GGATTGGCCCGGCAATCTGAGCGAGTTCGCGATGGTGCTCGATGAGGCCGCGGAGACGGCCCGTGCGCGTGGCGCGCGGACCGTCGACGTCGCCGACCTGCCCCCCGATTACCGCAGCAACTCGCGTGTTGCGCGACTGCTGGGACTCGAACAGGCCGAGCGACTGGCGATCATCGAGGCGCTCGACGCCGCCGACGGCAACAAGAGCCACGCCGCCAAACGCCTGGGCATCAGCCGATCCACACTGTATGCGCGGATCCGCGCTTTGGGGATCCACTGAGCGAGCGGCTATCGGTCGGCGCGCTCTTCTATTTCCGAACGTCGGGCACACCTCGATTCGTGCGATGGCCAACCCCGCCGAGATGGCCATGCGGTCAGTCGGCGACGGTGTGCGGGAGCTTCACTGCACCCGGCTTCACCTTGGCCGGACGCGAGGGCGGCGGCACCATCGGCCCGACGTTGCCGTCAGGGGCATCGTCGAGGTCGACGATGACCGGCGCATGGTCGCTCGGTTTGCTCCCCTTGCGCGCCTGCCGGTCCACCCACGCGGCCGCCACCCGGTCGGCGATCGGCGTACCCGCCACGATCAGGTCGATCCGCATGCCGAGGTTCTGGTGGAACATGCCGGCGCGGTAATCCCAGTACGAGTAGTACTGCTCGGCCGGCCAGTGGGCGCGTTGCGTGTCGACCATCCCGAGATGCAGCAGTCCCGCCAGTTCGGCGCGCTCAGGCGCGGTCGCGTGCGTGTGCCCGACTAGCGCGGCCGGGTCAAAGACGTCGATGTCGGCCGGCACGATGTTGAAGTCCCCGCACACCATGGCGTCGGCGGCCTCCGGTGTGACGGCGGCCCGCAGCTTCTCCAGCCAGCTCAGCTTGTAGCGGTAGTGGTCGGAGTCCACCTCGCGTCCGTTCGGCACATACACCGACCAGATGCGGATCCCGTCGCACACCGCCGACACCGCACGCCCCTCGGGGGCGTCGGCCGGATCGGGGAAGCCGGGCGCGTCCGGGAAGGCGTGGCGCACATCGTCGAGCCCCACCTTGCTCAGCAGCGCGACCCCGTTCCACTGCCCCTGCCCGCAGTGCGCGAATTGGTAACCGCGCGAAGACAATTCGTCACCGAGCTCGGCGGCGAAGGCATCGTCGTTCACCTTGGTCTCTTGCAGGCAGACCACGTCCGGCTGCCGCTCATCCAGCCACGGGAGTAGTCGCGGGATCCGCGGCTTCACCGAGTTCACATTCCAGGTCGCGACGCGCATATCCCTCACCGTACGTTGCGATCGGGACCTCAACGTCGCGGGCCGGTAGGGTTTCTCGCTGTGAAACCCTTCCTCCTGCTGTCGATCCGGGCCGATGACGACGCCGCGGACGAGGAGTACGCAGCCTTCGTGCGATTCGCTGGACTGGCGCCCGACGAGGTGGAGCGGGTGCGGCTGGACCGCACTGCGCTGGGCCCGGTGGACCCCGGCGCATACGCGGGGATCATCCTCGGCGGCGGGCCGTACAACGCGAGCGATCCCGTCTCGTAGAAGTCGGCCGACCAGCTGCGGGTGGAGGTCGATCTCGCCCGGCTACTCGCCGACGTCATCGCACAGGACACTTGGTTTTTGGGTGCCTGCTACGGCATCGGCGCGGTGGGCACGGCCATCAACGCGCGTATCGATCGACAGTTCACCGAACCGGTCAGCGCGGTCCCCATCACCCTCTCCGCCGCTGGCCGGGACGACCCGCTCTTCGGTGCCCTCCCCGAGCGGTTCGACGCCTTCGTCGGCCATAAGGAAGCAATCAGCGAGTTGCCCGCCGGCGCCGTCTTGCTCGCGTCTTCGCCGGCCTGCCCGGTCCAGGGGTTCCGCGTCGGCCAGCACGTCTATGCCACGCAGTTCCATCCCGAACTCGACGTCGAGGGCATTATCACCCGGATCGGCACCTATCGGCACCATGGGTACTTCGATCCGTCCGCGCACGACGACCTGGTCGCCATGGCCCGCGCCAGCGACGTGACCCATCCGCCGGAATTGCTCACGCGCTTCGTCGAGCTCGCCCGGAGCGGCGATCCCGAGTCGAATTAGCGACGCCGCGAGTCGACACCGCCATCCGCCCACTCGGCCGGATTGCACTCACGTTTACGCCAGGGCGCGGGTGAGTTGCTCGACCCAGGCGGCGGTCACTTGGGCGCGGCGGGCCGAATCGTCGGAGAGGGTGTCGGCCAGGCCGAGGCCCCGGGCCAAATCCAGGGTCAACTGCGCCAGCCGGTGCGCCTCGGTACCGTGCGTACCTTCCGGGTCCAGGCCGCGCACGGTGAGTTTGTGTGCCGCCCGGGCGAGTTTGGCTTCCAATGGCAGGACTGCCTCGCGCAGCGCTTCGTCGGAGGCCGCCGCCGCCCACACTTGCAGGGCGGCTTTGAACTGCTTGCCGGTGTAGATCGCCACCGCCCGATCGACGACCACCTCGATCCGCTCGGCACCTGATGGCAGCGCGTCGAGTGCCTCGGCCGCCTCGGCGGTCATTCGCTGGAACATCTCCTCGAGCACCGCGGTGATCAGATCTTCCCGCGCCGGGAAGTGATGTTGCGCGGCGCCGCGTGAGACGCCCGCGGCCTCGGCGACGGCACTCACCGTGGTCGCCGACCAGCCCTTGGCCGCCAGCATGTCGACGGTCGAGGTCAGCAGCCGCTCCCGCGTCTGCCGCGACCGCTCCTGCTGCGGGCCCCGCACCGAAGCGGTCATGATGTGCTCGCGTCCCATGGCGGCGTCTGTTTGGCCAGGAACGCCGTCATACCGGCACGCGCTTCCGCCGAATCGAAGAGCGCCATCGACTCCGCAGCCCGGCGCGCCACCGCCGTATCGAAGCCGGCGAGCAACGACGCCGTCGCGAGTTTCTTGGACGCGGCCAACCCCTGGGGAGAGGCCTTGCGCACGCTCTCCAGGATCTCGTTCCGGACGGCGTGCAGTTCTTCGACGGAGTCGGTGGCGGCCGTGAGCAGTCCGGCGCGCACGCCCTGAGCGCCAGTGAACGCCTCCCCGGTCAGAAAGTAGCGGCCGACGGCCCGGGCCGTCATCTTGGCCAGCAGCACCACCGAGATGATGGACGGCGCGAGACCCAGCCGCGACTCGGTGAGCGCGAAGGTGGCATGCGGACCGGCTAGCGCGATGTCCGCCGAGCCCACAAGTCCGAAGCCACCGGCGCGCACATGCCCGTTGGCCACCACAATCACCGGCTTCGGTAACTCGATGAACGCGCGCATCAGCGCCGACATCGCGGCGCCCGCCTCTTTCGTCGCTTCCTCCGGCGTGCGGCCGCGCTCCAGCGCCTCACCCAAATCCGCTCCGGCACAGAACGTTCCGCCGGTGTGGGTCACCACCACGGCACGCACCCCGGGGTCCTCGCCCGCGCCGATGATCGCCGCGCGCAACTGACGCACGAGCGTTGAGCTCAGCGCATTGCGGTTGTGCGGCGAGTCGAGGGTGACGGTGCAGACCGCCGCCTCGACGGCGACGCGTACCAGTTGCTGGTCGTCGGTCATCGGTGCTCGCTCAGTACGACTTGGGCAGGCCGAGGCTGGTCTGCGCGACGAAGTTGAGGATCATCTCGCGACTGACCGGGGCTATCTTGGCGATCCGCGAGAGCGTGATCATCGGCGCCACACCGTATTCGACGGTGAGCCCGTTGCCGCCCATGGAGTGCACGGCGTGGTCGACGGCAGACACCGCGGCGTCGGCGGCGAGCAGTTTGGCCATGTTGGCGGGTTCAGCTGCGGCCCAATCATCGCCCGCGTCGTAGAGCGCCGCCGCCTTCTGCATCATCAGCTTGGCCGCCTCCACGTCGATCTTGGCTTTGGCCAGCGGATGCGAGATCGCCTGATGGGTGGCAATCGGCGCCTTCCACACGGTGCGGTCGCTGACGTAGGCGACGGCCTTCTCCAACGCGTAGCGCGCCATGCCGACCGCCGACGCCGACGCCATGATGCGTTCGGGGTTCAGCCCCGCGAACAGTTGACTGAGCGCCGCGTCCTCGGAGCCGACCAGCGCGTCGGCGGGCAGGCGAACGTCGTCGAGGAACAGGGTGAACTGCTTCTCCGGGTTCTCCAGCGCCATCTCGATGATCTTGGCCTCGAAGCCGGGGGCGTCGGTCGGCACCGTGAATAGGGCAGGCTTCAGCTTCCCGCTCTTGGCGTCCTCGGTGCGTGCGACGATCAGCACCGCGTCGGCCTGATCCACCCCGGAGATGAACACCTTCTGCCCCGAGAGCAGCCACTCGTCGCCGTCGCGGCGCGCGGTGGTGGTGATCATGTGCGAGTTGGATCCGGCGTCGGGCTCGGTGATGCCGAAGGCCATGGTGATCGATCCGTCGGCGAGGCCCGGCAGCCAGCGCTGCTTCTGCTCGTCGGTGCCGAAGCGCGCGATGATGTTGCCGCAGATGGCCGGGGAGACCACCAACATCAGCAGGCCGGTGCCGGTGGCGGCGAGCTCTTCCATCACGATGGCGAGCTCGGTCATGCCGGCACCACCGCCGCCGTACTCCTCGGGCAGATTCACGCCGATGAAGCCGAGCTGTCCGGCCTCGCGCCACAGCTCATCGGTTTTGCGGCCCTGGCGGGCGCAGTCTTGGAAGTACTGCGCGCCGTACTTGTCGCCGAGTGCACGGACGGCCGCGCGCAGTTCCTGCTGTTCGGTGGTTTCTGCGAAATCCATGGGGGCTCTTTCCTATTCGGCTGCTGCCGCAGCTGTGTCTTGCGCTTCTTCGGTGATCACCGCGAGCACCTCTCCCACGGACAGTTGCTTGCCCGGCTCGACGGCGAAGACGGACACCACTCCATCCGACGGAGCGCTGATCGTGTGTTCCATCTTCATCGCCTCCAGCCAGAGGAGCGGCTGTCCGGCGACGACGCGGTCGCCCTGCGCCACCGCCACGCGGATTACCGAGCCGGGCATGGGGGCCAGCAGCGAACCGGGGCGCGTCACCGCCGATGGATCGGTGTAGCGCGGCGGACGGGTAAAGGCGGCGGACGCACCGGGCCAGTCCACGAATACCTGGTCGGCATGGGTGGTGACCGCATACCGGCGGGCTACCCTGTCGACCCGCAGCACCACCAGGTCCGGCATCCACGAGACGGCCTCGACACCCGCGTCGTCGGGCAGTTCCACGACGCCCCGGACGATCCGGTAGCGAACCACCAGCTCGTCCCCTGCTCCCTGAGCTTGTCCTGCTCCCTGAGCTTGTCCTGCTCCCTGAGCTTGTCGAAGGGTCACCCCCTGATACCCCGACGCCAGGTTCCGCCACCCGGACGGGATCCCGCGGAGCGTCTGCGCGCCGGCGCGATTGGCCGCCGACTGCGCGAGCGCTGCGGCGATAGCGGCGACCCGCACCTCGCGCTCACCGGCGAGCGGCGCCGAAAGCCCCTGCAACCCAACGGTTTCCAGGTAGGCGGTGTCGGTGTCCCCGGTCAGGTACTGCTCTTCGCGAAGGATGTTCACCAGTAGGTCACGGTTGGTGATCAGCCCGTGGATCTTGGCGTCGGCGAGGGTTCGGGCCAGCATGGCGGCGGCCCGGGCGCGGGTGGGCGCCCACGAGATCACCTTCGCCAGCATCGGGTCGTAGTAGGTGGAGATCTCGCTGCCGTCGGCGATACCGGAGTCGACCCGGATACCCGGGCGCTCCAGCAGCCCGAAGTGCACGTCGGCCGGGATGTCGATGGTGTGCACCGTGCCCGACTGCGGTTGCCACTCGTGCGCCGGATCCTCGGCGTAGAGGCGCACCTCGATCGAGTGCCCGGTGGCGGCCGGCTCGGGGCCGTCCAGCGGCTCACCTTGGGCCACCCGCAGTTGCCAGGCCACCAGGTCGACGCCGGTGGTCAGTTCAGTGACCGGATGTTCTACC
>NZ_JBAQWU010000425.1:0-2503 GCF_049299075.1 Gordonia sp. (in: high G+C Gram-positive bacteria) | reverse complement strand
CACAACTACATCGGCACCGAGCACATTTTGCTCGGTTTGATTCGCGAGGGCGAGGGCGTCGCCGCCCAGGTCCTGGTGAAGCTGGGTGCCGACCTCAATAGCGTGCGCCAGCAGGTGATCCAGCTCTTGTCCGGCTATCAGGGTAAGGAACCGGAGACGGCGGGCACCGGCGGACGCTCGTCTGATTCGGGCACCCCGTCGACGTCGCTGGTCCTCGACCAGTTCGGCCGGAACCTCACCGCCGCCGCCGGCGAGGGCAAGCTCGACCCGGTGATCGGCCGGGAGAAGGAAGTCGAGCGGGTCATGCAGGTGCTGAGCCGCCGCACCAAGAACAATCCGGTCCTCATCGGTGAGCCGGGCGTCGGCAAGACTGCCGTCGTCGAGGGCCTCGCCCAGGCGATCGTGGCGGGCAACGTCCCCGAGACGCTCAAGGACAAGCAGCTGTACACCCTGGACCTCGGGTCCTTGGTGGCAGGCAGCCGGTACCGTGGCGACTTCGAAGAACGCCTGAAGAAGGTACTCAAGGAGATCAATACCCGCGGCGACATCATCCTGTTTATCGACGAGCTGCATCAGCTGGTCGGTGCGGGTGCGGCCGAAGGGGCGATTGACGCCGCCTCGATTCTGAAGCCGAAGCTGGCGCGCGGTGAACTGCAGACCATCGGTGCCACCACGATCGACGAGTACCGCAAGTACATCGAGAAGGATGCGGCGCTGGAGCGTCGCTTCCAGCCGGTGCAGGTCGGTGAGCCTTCCGTGGAGCACACCATCGAGATCCTGAAGGGGCTGCGCGACCGTTACGAGCAGCACCACAAGGTGTCCATCACCGATTCCGCGCTGGTCGCGGCCGCGACCTTGGCCGATCGCTACATTAACGACCGGTTCCTGCCGGACAAGGCGATCGATCTGATCGACGAGGCGGGTGCGCGCATGCGTATCCGTCGGATGACCGCACCGCCAGACCTGCGCGAGTTCGACGATCGCATCGCCGACGCGCGCAAGGAGAAGGAGTCGGCGATCGACGCGCAGGACTTCGAGAAGGCCGCGAGTCTCCGCGATAAGGAGAAGCAGCTCACCGCCGAGCGTGGCGAGCGGGAGAAGCAGTGGCGTGCCGGGGACCTCGACGTCGTGGCGGAGGTCAACGACGAGGAGATCGCTGAAGTTCTCGGGAACTGGACCGGTATTCCGGTATTCAAGCTCACCGAGGAGGAGACGAGTCGTCTGCTCCGTATGGAGGACGAGCTGCACAAGCGGATCATCGGCCAGGAGGACGCCGTCAAGGCGGTCTCGCGCGCGATCCGCCGTACCCGCGCGGGTCTGAAGGACCCCAAGCGCCCGTCCGGCTCGTTCATCTTCGCCGGCCCGTCCGGTGTGGGTAAGACCGAGCTTTCCAAGGCGCTGGCGAATTTCCTGTTCGGTGAGGACGACGCGCTCATCCAGATCGATATGAGCGAGTTCCATGACCGGTTCACCGCATCGCGGTTGTTCGGTGCGCCTCCCGGCTACGTCGGTTACGACGAGGGTGGTCAGCTCACCGAGAAGGTACGCCGCAAGCCGTTCTCGGTCGTGCTGTTCGACGAGATTGAGAAGGCCCATCCGGAGATCTACAACACCCTGTTGCAGGTCCTTGAGGACGGTCGCCTCACCGACGGTCAGGGTCGTACGGTCGACTTCAAGAACACGGTGCTGATCTTCACCTCGAACCTGGGCACCCGGGATATCTCGAAGGCCGTCGGCATGGGCTTCTCCAAGGGCGACGGCAGCGGCTCGAACTACGACCGGATGAAGCTGAAGGTCAACGACGAGCTGAAGAAGCACTTCCGCCCGGAGTTCCTGAACCGTATCGACGATGTGATCGTCTTCCACCAGCTGACGAAGGATGAGATCGTCTCGATGGTCGATCTGATGATCGCCCGGGTTGAGCAGCAGCTGAAGGCCAAGGACATGGATCTGGAGCTGACGGAGAAGGCGAAGAGCCTGCTCGCTAAGCGCGGCTTCGATCCGGTGCTGGGTGCGCGGCCGCTGCGTCGCACCATCCAGCGGGAGATCGAGGACCAGCTGTCGGAGAAGATCTTGTTCAACGAGATTGGTGCCGGTCAGATCATCCTGATCGACGTCGAAGGCTGGGATGGCGAGGGCGACGACGACGGTGCCAAGTTCACCTTCGTCGGCACTGAGCGTCCGCGCGCGGTGCCCGACACCCCCGAGTTGGCTGAGGCCACCGAGGGCGAGCCGAGCTGACGCGGGTCTACTGACCGCGCTGGTCTGAAGCGACAAGGCGCGGGGCGACCGGGGTCACCGGTCGCCCCGCGTTTTTGCGTGTGCGAGGATTCTGTGGACGGCGCGCAGAGGCGTGGCCGGACACAGATGTAGGGGAGTCACTCTCGATGACATATGGACCGCAGAACCCGGGTCAGCCCGGGCAGTTCCCGCCCGGACCGCCTCCGCAGGGCCTGCCGGGACAACCTCCGCAGTACCCGGGCGCCTACGCGCCCGCACCGGC
>NZ_JBAQWU010000424.1:0-6340 GCF_049299075.1 Gordonia sp. (in: high G+C Gram-positive bacteria) | reverse complement strand
GCTCAATGCTGTGCACGGCATCGAATTCGGACGCCACCTCAGCCAGCTTCTCGGCGCGGACGGTGGCCCGCACCTCCTCCAACTCGGCGGCCACCGAAGCGTGGTCGGAGTCCGATGCCAACTCGAGCCGAGTCTGCAACGCGTGCACACGCGGATCGTTCTCGGTGCGGGTGCGGACATCGCCAGCGAAGACCACGGCTGCGGCCGGGGCGCCACCGAGCACTGACGCGAACGAGCCCTCGATGGCGAGAACGGTCATCTTCGGGTTCAGTGCCTTCGAGAACACCACAAAGGCGCCGCCGTGGTACCGCGAGATCACGCAGAACACGATCGGACCGTCGAAGTTGATGATCGCGCGGCCGATCTCGGCGCCGTACTCCAACTGCAGCTTGCGCAGCGACTCCGGGGAGCCGTCGAAGCCGGACAGGTTGGCCAGCACCACCACTGGGCGGTTGCCGCTGGCCGCGTTGATCGCCCGTGCCGCCTTCTTCGACGACTGCGGGAACAACGTTCCGGCGCTGAACGTGTCCGGGCCATCGGTCGGCAGGAAGCCGCGCCGGGGGACCGGCGTGGACTCGATACCGAGCAACGTGACCGGATAGCCGCCGATATGCGTGTCTTGCACGACGACGGTCTCGGCGTCGGCCATCCCGGCCCAGCGCTCCAGCGCCGGGAGGTCCTGGTCGATCACCGCGCCCATCACCGAGCGGATGCTGAACGGCTTTTTGCGGTCCGGGTTGGCCGTGGCCGAGAAGATCTCGCCGACAGTCGCAAACTCACTGTCCGCCAGCTCGTGCGGGAAGCTGGAGATGTCGCGGTCGGCCGGATCGGCGGTGGGTGCCGGGCGGGGGGTCTCCTCGCCGGGCACCACGTATGCGTGGTCGTAATGCGACATCAAAATGGCGCGGGCGGCAGTCAGGTTCGGCGCCCAATACTGCGCCTCGCCGTTCGGGCCCATCACGCGGTCGTAGCCGCCAATGCCGAAGTTGTCCTCGGCCGACACCCCGCCGGAGAAGTCCAGCGCCTGCTTGCCCGTGAGCACCATTGAGGAGTCCGGCGTCATCACCAGAATGCCCTTGGTGTGCATCATCATGGTGGCTTCGGCATTCCAGTAGGCCTGGCCGCCGACGTTGATACCGGCGACGACGACGTTGATCTCGCCACCGTCCTGGGTGAACTCGACGATGCGCTTGAGCACCGCGGCCACCCAGTCCAGGTTCTCGGTCCCGGAATCCATCTTGACCGCGGCCCCCGAGGAGAGCGCGTACCACTCGACCGGCAGCGCCAGTTCCTCGGCGAGATCGAGCGCACCCAGGTAGAGGCGGCATTCGGGCTCGGTGAGGGCGCCCAGCGACTTGGTCGGATCGCCGAGCATCACGACGCGGGCAATACCCTCCGGATACTTCGCTGTCGGGGTGTTCACCACTCCGACGACGACGGCGGCGGTGTTGCGGCCCTTCGGTCGATCCACCGGGATCAGCTTCTGCGCCGCGTGCATCCCCGGAGATGTCGCCGGATCGACGTCGTACTCGGTGAAGTCACCGAGTAGCTCAGTGAGCTCGTACGGGTAGACGTTGTTGCGGCGCGCGGCACGCAGCACCTTCTGCCGGTACTCGTCGACCGGCTCGATCGGCGCCTCGTCGGGCGTGCCCACGGTGATCTGTGTTTCGCCCGCGGCATCGAGGGTTACGCGCACGGAGACCTTGGACAGGTCACCGGTCTCCTGGTCGCGATGGCGAGCGATCAACTCGATCTCTTCCAGGCCGGCGCCGTCGACGGAAACAGCGGTGCCCAGGGTATGACGGACCACCCGGCCGACCTGCTCCCGCGTGACATCGAGCGGGGGCCAGATGTACATGACGATCCGGTTGGTGTTGAACCGCTTGGACGACGGCCGACGGGCCTGCGCCCGGCGGATCGAATCGACGCTCGCCTCGAAGGCGCGTTCGGCGGTCGGGAGAGTCAGGATGCTGCCGTCCTGCTCGCGCACCGCAGTCAGATCGCGCACCTGACAAAACGAGATCAGCCGGTCATCGGCCGGGTTGGCCTTGGCCACCGCGCGGTACAGGTAGACCTCGTCGTCGTCCGACGACCGCAAGCGGGTGACGTTGAACTTACGCAGGCGTTCCATCTGCATGCGCTGCGCGATGTACGGGTGCAGACCGCGGATCAGGCGATCCTCACTCATGCCGGTGGCCGACGGCCGGAACGTGAAGTGGTGGTGCATGGCTTCATCACCCAAACCGGCCACAGTGATGGTGACGCGGTGCACCTGGGCAGGGAGCGCCCGGGCGCTGACTGTCTCGTGCAGTTGGGCGGCCATCTCGTCGAGGTCGTCGGGCTGGTCGTCCCAGCGGACATAGACATCGGCGTCGATGGACGCGGCGCCGTCGGCCAGCTCGGCCAGACCGCACATAGCAGTATCCAGACCGGAGAACGCGGTGGCTGCGGAGACCAGCACCGAGACGCCGCGCTGGGCCATCACGAAGGTCACCCCCCCGGCGCGATGGGCGGCCACGGCGCTCAGGCCCTTGTTCCCGTAGTAGCGGCGGGTGAGAACCTCGAGCATGACGGCGTTGTCGAGCGAGTCGTCGGCCAGCCGACGACTCAGCAGCCGCACCAGCGGCTCGGTGCTCTTGACCATCTCGGCGATGCGCTCGGTACGATCAGAGGCGTCCGGATGCTCGTCGAGGTAGGTCAGGTCGCTATCGACGGCGGCGTACACACGCTCGCGGGTGCGGCGCAGACGCGGCTGGCCGTACCAGGCGTACAACACGCCGCGGGCCAGGTCGGCGATCGCGGGGAAGCGGATCTGGGTCGCGCTGACCAAGTGTTCGAGCACATGGCCGATGTGCGCGCGCAGTTCCGGCGCGGGCGGCGGCTCCTTCATCCAGCGGCGCAGTAAGGCGGCGACACCGGGCACCATCTCGTCCAGCCGCTGTAGCGCCAGGAAGATGCGGAAGACCGCGGCCTCCAACTCGGCGGTGCGCTCGAGGTCAGCAACGTTGTAATGGGCCAGTGCCACGGTCAGTCGGGTGCGGAACTGCTCGGAGACGCCGGCGAGTTCCACATCCAAACTCTGCAGGTAAGTGTGCAGATATTCGCGCGCACTGTGCAGGCGGTCATCGATGTCGTCCTCGCCCGGACGACGACGAGCCAACTCGGCCAGATCGGCGAACACACCGACCAGGTCGGTCTCGCCGCGTAGTGGTCGCTCGCCAGCGTCGATTTCGGCTTGGCGGATCGGCCAGTACTGATCCAGTAGGCCGCCGTCGCCGTCGCCGGGGTCGCGGTCGAAGCCGAGCATCAGGCTGCGCAGATCCTCGCGGGTCTGGTCGGCGATCACCGACTGTGCGACGTGTTCGGGGGCCAGCGGCAGATCGAGCACCGCGTTGTCGGACGCGCCGTCGGCGTCCGCGTCGTCATCATCGTCGCCGATCGGTTCCAGGCGCAGCAAGGGTGCGCCGGTCTCCACCTGGGCACCGACGGTCACCACGCACTCCTTGAGGCGGGCGGCGAACGGTGCGCGCAGCACCGTCTCCATCTTCATGCTTTCCAGCACCAAGACCGGATCGCCAGCCTGCACCTGTGTGCCGACCTCCAACGGGGTGGCGATCACCAGGGCGGGTGCGGGGGAGCGGACGACGCCGCCCTCATCGCGGCTGACGCGGTGGGTGACGCCGTCGACGTCCACCAGGTGGACCGGGCCGTGGGTGGCGGTGAGCACCCGGAAGCGTTGGCCGTTCACCGTGATGCGGCCGGTGTGCTCGTCGTAGTGCTCCAGCTCGACGTCGGCGGTCTGCGACTGCGCCCCGGCCTCGATCACCACGCGGAAACGGTTCGCGCCGATACGTGCGACGCGGACCCGGTAGCCGACGCCGCGGAGTTTGAAGTCGATCGGGCGACCCGATTCGTGCAGCACTTGGGGACGGCCGCCGCGCGCGGTGGCCAACAGGCGGTTGCGCTCGGCGGACACTTCTTCTTCGTAGGCGTCGATCGCCGCCGCGGCCAGCGCGATGGACGAATGCCGGTGGCTGACCAGGCGTCCCTCGGCGCGGACCCGGTCGATCCACCCGGTGTCGGCGCTGCCGTCGATCACCTCGGGCTGATTGAGTAGGTCGATGATGAAGCTGCTGTTGGTGGCACCGCCCTCGATCACCACGCGGGTGCGGCTCATCGCGCGGCGCAGGCGGGCCAGCGCCTGATCGCGCGTGCTGCCGTAGGCGATGATCTTAGCGATCATCGAATCGAAATCGGCGGGGATGGTGTCACCCTCGCTGACTCCGGTGTCCACCCGCACGCCGGGACCACTGGGCAATTCCAGGCGGGCGATGTAACCGGGCGACGGCGCGAAATCGCGGTCGGGATCCTCCGCGTTCAGGCGCGCCTCGACCGCATGACCGCGCTCGGTAGGGCGCTGGCCGTACTGATTCGCTCCGCTCCCGGTTAAGGTGCCGCCGTGAGCGACGTGAATCTGGGCGCGCACCAGGTCGAAGTCGGTGGCGATCTCGGTGATCGGATGCTCCACCTGCAGCCGCGTGTTGACCTCGAGGAAAGCGAACAGTTGGTCGCCCGGGTGGTACAGTAACTCCACGGTCGCGGCGCCGCTGTAACCCACGCGCACCGCCAGCCGCTCGGCGGCGGCTTTGACCTCGGCGACCTGCTCTGGGCCGAGCACCGGCGAGGCCGACTCCTCGATCACCTTCTGGTTACGGCGCTGCACAGAGCAGTCACGGACGCCGAGCGCCCATGCGGTGTCGCCGTCGGAGATCACCTGGACCTCAATATGGCGGGCGCCGGTCACCAAGCGCTCCAGGAAGACGATGCCGCTGCCGAAGGCGCGCTGCGCCTCGTCGCGGGTCCGCTGATAGGCGTCCACCAGATCGGCTTCGTCGTCGACTCGGCGAATGCCGCGACCGCCGCCACCCGCGGTGGCCTTGAGCATCAGCGGGTAGCCGATCTTCTCGGCGGCCGCGACCGCCTCGTCTTGCGTCGAGACCTCGCCGCCGCTCCACGGGGCCACCGGCACACCGACTTCTTCGGCGAGCAGTTTGGCGCCGATCTTGTCGCCGAGCTGGCGCATCGCCTCCGCTGATGGTCCGATGAAGGTGACACCGATCCGCTCGCACAGCTCGGCGAAGGCCGGGTCCTCGGCGACGAAGCCCCAGCCGACCCACGCGGCGTCGGCCTGCGTCGCGATCAGTGCGCGTTCGAGCGTCGCCAGATTGATATACGGGCGGTCCGCGGCCGGACCGAGGTCATAGCTGAGGTCGGCCTCCCGCACGAAGGTGGCGCCGGCGTCCACGTCGGTGTGCAGCGCGATGGTCTGCACCGAATCACCGGTCTCCGCATTGAGATCACGGACTGCGTTGATCAGCCGCATCGCGGCCTCTCCTCGGTTGACTATCGCAATACGACGGAACATGCGGCCTCTCTGCGTTATGGCCGGGCTGTCGGCCGAGAAATACTTGCCGATAGGAATTATCGGCCGGACGGCATGGTCCGCTACAGCGCCGGACCTACAGGCCTGCGCCAGCTGAAGTTAACGTGTCCATCGTAGGGATGAATACGCGGCTCCGATACGCCTACTGTGTCGTAACATCCGGGAAGTGACCCAGGTCATGTTTCCTGCCAGTAAGGTTTCCGGCCAGTAACCGGGCAGGTCAGCGCCGTGCCGAGCGACACCACGGGATCAGTCAGGAAGCGACCAGCCCAGCGCGTCGGCGACGAAGCGTCCGACCGGGCCCTCGGCGGCGGCCAATGCGCCCTCGCCACCGGCGCGAGCCTGACCGGTGAGCTGTGCCGCGGACGAGGGGGTGGGTGCCGCGACGCTGATGAGGGCAACTAACTCGCCGGTCGTCGGCTCGCACACCGCCCACGTGCACGCGGTCTGCGCGGTCCAGGCGCGATCGGTCGCGGTGACGACATCGGCGGTCAAGCCGAGATCGGCCAGCGCGGGGACATCGGACAGCCGATCATCGGCGCGCAAGGCACGCAGATACCAACTGCCAGCGTTGATCTCGACAGGCTGCAACGGCGGGACCCTTCGACGGGCTCAGGGGGCGGAGGGGTTCAGGGGGCGGAGGGGTTCAGGGGGCGGAGGGGTTCAGGGGGCGGAGGGGTTCAGGGGGCAGGGGTGGGGGCTACTTGATTTCCAGGAGGACGGTGCCCTGGGTGACCGCCGCGCCGGGCTCCACCGACAGGCCGGTGACGGTGCCGTCCTTGTGCGCGGTGACCGGGTTCTCCATCTTCATCGCTTCGAGTACCAGCACCAGGTCGCCGGCCGCGACGGTGTCGCCTTCGGCGACGGCCACCTTGACCACGGTGCCCTGCATGGGTG
>NZ_JBAQWU010000423.1:0-10124 GCF_049299075.1 Gordonia sp. (in: high G+C Gram-positive bacteria) | reverse complement strand
GTGCCCGCCGAATCGGCGAGGGTAACCACGCGCGGGTGCACCGACGTGAGCTCATCGCGCAGGATCGTCCGCGCGGACACTGGATCGAGCGCGCGGCGCGGCGCGCGGCGCCGGGCGGCCGTGAGATCGTCCGGGGTGTCCACATCAGCGGTTCCCGAGGCGGTGATATACGCGGCGTGGTCGGGCACCAGCTGGCGCATCGACGCGCCAAAAGACGCGGTGAGCGCGGTCGCCAGGGCCGCGCGGCTCCAAACCCCGAGCAGGTACTGGGACCGGCCGGACTCGTCGACTGCAAAGACGGCGGGAGCGCGTGTCCGGGTGTATTCGGACAGCAGGATCTCGATCAGATCACCGGTCACCTCGGGGAGGTCGCTGGCCAGGACCGCGACCGGCGCGTTGCTGTGGTCGTCGTCGCGCAGGGTGCGTAATCCGGCGGCGACCGCGGCGACCGGTCCGGCGTACGGCGGGGACTCCCGGGTGGTGTGCACATGTGGGGGCAGTTCCCGGTCCGGACCGACCACGACGATGCGCCCGGCCCCGGCGACCGCGTCCAGTGCAATATCAATCAGCCGTCGTCCGCCGACCAGTTCGGCGGGTTTATCGGCCCCGGCCAACCGGCGGGCCCGGCCACCGGCCAGCACAATCGCATCGAAGGGGATCATGGTGACGACGTTACGTCGCCGGCGGTGGCGCGGCGTCAGTAGATGTCACGAACATAGCGGCGTTCGGCGGCCAGCGCGGTGACGTAGGCGTCGGCGGCGATGCGGCCCAGGCGGCCCTGTTCGGCGACAATGCGGCGGAGGGTCTCGTCGACGTCTTTGGCCATCTGCGCGGCATCGCCGCACACGTAAATGTGGGCGCCCCGCTTGATCCATGACCACAGTTCGGCCGCTTGCTGCGCCATCAGATGCTGCACGTAGACCTTCTCGGCTTGATCGCGGGAAAAGGCGGTGTCCAAGCGGGTGAGCACGCCGTCGCGCTGGAACTGCTCCAGTTCTGTCCGGTAGAGGAAATCGGTGGCAGCGTGCTGCTCACCGAACAGCAGCCAGTTGTCGCCGCGAGCGCCGGTGGCGGCCCGATGGTGCAGGAAGCCGCGGAACGGGGCGATCCCGGTGCCCGGACCGATCATCACGGCGGGGACGTCGGGGTCTGTGGGCGGCGCGAAGTGTTTGTTGGGCGCGATGAAGACGCGTACGTCGGTGCCGTCAGCGCCGGTGAGGTAGTTCGAGCAGACGCCGTCCCGCACCACCGATACCGTGATCTCCACCCGCCCCGGCTGGGCGAGCGGGCTCGAGGCAATGGAGTATAGGCGCGGCTGCAACGGCCGCAGCGCGGCTAGCCAGTCGGCGAGATCGGAGTCCAGGGGCATGTTGTCGGGTATCCGGGTGAGATCGAGGTGCTCGGTGAGAGCTTGACCGAGCGCCATCGACTCCCCGCCGATCTCTACGCACGTGCGCCCGTCCAGGCCGGTATCGGCGAGCCAGGCGTTGACCACCTCCGGCCTGTTGCGCGGCAGCACGCCGAGCGCATCGCCTGGCGTGTAGGAGGCGTCGACCTCGAAACTGACGCGGCGGACGTGCTTCGCCGAGTCCGGGGCGGTGAGCACGACTGATTCCACGAGCGTGGCCGGGCTCGGGTGCTTGCGCGTGTATGCCGCGGCGGGCGGGGTCGCGGCAGCGGCGGCGTCCGGCTCTCGTGCAGTGCCCGCCTGCAGTGCGGCCTGCACAGCGGCGAGCCAGGCGTTCGCGGCGCCCTCGTAGTCCGGTTCGCAGGAGGCGCGCGGGACCAGGCATGTCGCGTTCAGGTGGCTGAGACGACCATCGAGCTTTCGGGCGAAACCGCAGAAGTCGGCGTATGCCGAGTCGCCGAAGCCGAGCACCGAGTATCGCAACTCAGCCACGTGATCGCTGATCGCGACGCCGAGCGCATCCCAGAGTCCCAGGGCGGTGTCGGGGGCCTCGCCGTCGCCGGTAGTGGCGACGATGAACAAGACATTGCCGCGCAGATCGTCAACCCCGACCTGATCGGCTTCGGAGAGGGTGACGCCGAAACCGCCCGCTTCCAGCGTGGCCGCGCAGTGCGCGGCGAAATCGTGCGCGGTACCGGTCTGGGACGCCCAGATGATGCGGACCTGCGGCGCTGCGGGGACGGTCGCTACCACCGGTTCGGTACGGCAGAAGTAGCCGGCCAGCACACCCTGCGCCCAGTCCCGAACCTCGGCACGCAGCGGCGCTGAGACGGGGATTGCCGGTAGGGCGTCGCCGGGCGGATTGGCCTCGATGCCGTTCACCAGCCCGGCCAAGAAGGCCTGCTCGTTCACGGTCGGCGTGGGCGGTGCTCCGAGCGCGAAGGCCCCCGCCAACCCGCCGGAGATCGGCATGGTCGCCGCCGGTACGGGGGCCGGGGTCACCGAGACCGCACAGGCCTTGAACTCCGGTTGCAGCGAATCCGGGTCGACGGCGTCGTTGGTTACCGCGTTGATCGCGGCACCCGGCTCGCCCCAATGCATCGGGACGAAGCACACTCCGGCGGCGATGTTGTCGGTTACCCGCGCGGGCACCTGCACGGCGCCGCGAACCGAGACGACGTCGACCGGGGCGCCGTCGAGAATCCCGGCAGCCGCCGCGTCTGCGGGGTGGAGTTCGACGAACGGCGCGGGGTTGAGCTTGGTCAGCTTTGCTACCCGGCCGGTCTTGGTGCGGGTGTGCCATTGGTGCGGCAGCCGACCGGTGGTCAGCACCATCAGATGGTCGTCATCGGGCAGTTCGGCGGGCGGCTGAAACTTCCGCGCGATGAACCGGGCTCGACCATCCGGGGTGGCGAATGCCAGCCGGGGCACCGTGCCGTCCGCCCGGTGGAGGAGCGTCTGGCTGCTGCCGTCATTGCGGTATCGGATCGGATTGCGGTCGCCGCTGCCGGGCGGCGCAGGCCACTGGACAGGACCGTTCTTCAGTCGGTCATAGGTCACCCCGCGCAGATCCCAGCCGGTACGCGGATTGTGAAAGGAGGTGATCTCGTCGAAAATCGCGGCCGCATCGGGGTAGGTGAAGCCCTCGGTGAAACCCATCGCGCAAGCCACCTCGGCGATGAGTTGCCAATCGGGACGTGCCTGCCCGGGGGGATCGACGGCGGGGGCACAGTAGGTGATCGTGCGTTCGGAATTGACCATGGTGCCGGCCGACTCGGTCCAGAGGGTTGCCGGCAGCACCGAGTCGGCATAGGCGGTGGTCTCGACATCGGTGAAGACGTCCTGCATCACCACGAACTCGGCCTGCTGCAAACCACGAATCACGGTGTCGCGGTGGGCGACGGAGACCACCGGGTTGGTGCAGATGATCCAGACGGCCTTAATCTCCCCGGACGCGAGTCGCTCGAACATGTCGATGGTGCCGCCGCCGGCCGCCGTGGGGATGGTCCCCTCGGGCAGGCCCCACAGTGCCTCGGTCTCGGCCCGGTCGGTGGGCGCCAGTGCGGTGCGCTGACCGGGCAGTCCCGGACCCATATAGCCCATTTCGCGGCCGCCCATAGCGTTCGGCTGACCAGTGAGCGAGAACGGACCCGAGCCGGTGCGGCAGATCGCGCCGGTGGCCAGGTGCAGATTCACCAGGGCAGTGGTGTGTGCCGTGCCGTTGACAGACTGGTTGAGGCCCATCGTCCAGAGACTGACCCAGTTGCCGGACTCGCCGATCCAGCGGGCTGCGGTGCGCAGATCGTCGGCAGCTAGGCCGGTGATCTGCGCAACGGTGTCGACCGGGTAGTCGGCGAGAAGGTCGAGCAACTCCGGCCAGCCCTGCGTGTGCTGGGCGATGAAGTCGTCGTCGATGGCACCGTCGTCGACCAGTAGACGCGCCAGCCCGTTCAGCAGGGCGAGGTCAGTGCCGGGGCGAACCGCCAGATGGAGATCGGCTTTGGCCGCTGTCGTCGTCGTACGGGGATCGACGACGATCAGCTTGGCCCCGGCCTTGACCCGGTCCATCATCCGTAGGAACAGGATCGGGTGGCAGTCGGCCATATTGGCGCCGATCACGAAGAAGACGTCGGCGGTGTCGAGGTCGTCGTAGCTGCCCGGTGGTCCGTCGGCGCCGAGTGACTGTTTATAGCCGGTGCCGGCGCTGGCCATGCAGAGTCGTGAGTTCGACTCGATGAGATGGGTGCGCCAGTAGCCCTTGGCAAGTTTGTTCGCCAGGTACTGGGCCTCCATCGACATCTGGCCGGACACATAGAGCGCGACCGCGTCGCGGCCATGCTCGGCGCGCAGCGCGCCGAAACGTTCGGCGATCCGGGTGATCTCGTCGTCGACGGGTGCCGGGGTGAAGTCTGCGGTGCGATCGGTCCTGGTCAGCGCGGTGGTGAGTCGGCCGGGGGCAACGAGCAGATCAGCGGTGGTGGTGCCTTTGGTGCAGAGGCGGCCGCGGTTGGCCGGGTGCTCGGGGGTACCCGCGGCGCCGCTGACTGCGCCGTTGGTGATGCTCAGCGTGAGACCGCAGCCGACACCGCAGTAACCGCACACGGTATTCACTGCGGCCGGGGCCGCAGGCTTTGAGGCGGAATCGGTCATGGGCGCCAGCGTGCCCACCCGGTATTACACATCGGCCGACGGGCCGTTACCGCGGAATCACGCCCTTCTCACATCCTGCGCCAAGTCGGTGTGCGCAGATAGGGTGGACGCTATGAAGATAGCGGTCGTCGGTGCGGGAATCGCAGGTCTGACCGCGGCGGTGGCCCTGCAGCGGGCCGGTCACGAGGTGACGGTGCTGGAGAAGCGCCCGGATATCTCGCCAGGTGCTGGAATCACGTTGTGGCCCAACGCCCTCGCCGCTCTCGACGATGTCGGCCTGGGCGCCGTATTGCGTACTTCCGGTGGACGCGTCACCAGTGGCGCAGTACAGACCAGCAGCGGCAAACAACTGCGTCGCCCCGATCCAGAACGATTCGTCAGCGTGCTGGGAGAACCGCTGGTGGTGATTGAACGCAACCTGCTCCGCGATGTCTTCACCGCAGTCCTGGAGCCGGGCACGGTGCAGTTCGGAGTGCCGATCAGTGCGACGAACACGGTAGATGCCGATCTGGTGATCGGTGCCGATGGGATTTCATCGGCGGTGGCGCGTGAGTTGAACGGGACCCTGCGCCGCCGCTACGCCGGTTACGCCGCCTGGCGCGGCGTAGCGACCGCCGATCTCGATGACAGCGTGGCCGGGGAGACCTTCGGGCCGGGAGTCGAAGCGGGGCACCTCCCGATGGGTGACGGGCGTGCCTACTGGTTCCTCAGCGCACGGTGCGACGAGCAGCGCGGTGCCGATGGGGTGTCGGAGAAGGAGAAGGTTCGGCTGGAGCAACTGGTTGCTGGCTGGGCCGGTCCGCTTCCGTCCCTGCTTGCGGCGACTCCGATCGGCCGGATCCGCCGTACCGGCCTCTACGACCGGGAGCCCGCGAAGAGGTGGACCACCGACCGCGTCGTGCTCATCGGCGACGCAGTGCACCCGATGCGCCCGCACCTGGGTCAGGGCGGTTGCCAGGCCATCGAGGATGCGGCGACCCTCGCGTTGTTGGTGGGGGACGGATCTGCGCCCCTGCCGCAAGTGCTGGACGAGTACGAGAAACTGCGCCGCCCCCGGGCGGCCGCTGTAGTTCGCGAGTCTCGGGCGATCGGTCGGCTGCTGAATCTGCGGCCGCATATCCTGGTGACCGCCGGTCTGCGGGCCAGCCGGTTGGTGCCCGACCAAGTCCTCATGGCGCACCTGAAGTCGGTGGTGAGTCACGAAGCGTGGGAGAAGGCGCGACCGAAGGTCTAGCCCTCGAGTCCAGCGCTGAGTGACGACATCCCGGCCAGTGACCGACCGGGATGTCACCGACCGGGATGTAACTGTGCCCCCGGCAGGACTCGAACCTGCGACCTCGGGATTAGAAGGCCCTTGCTCTATCCACCTGAGCTACGGAGGCGTGGCCGACGGTGGCCGACGGCCGGGCCCACTATATCCCGACCTAGAGTAGAGGCATGAGTACGACGACGCCGGAAGCGCCAGCGACGACCGATCGCGACAGCCTCCGCGACCCGTCGGAGGCTCGTCGCCTCCTGCTGTCGGCGCTGATAGTGGTTGGCGTCACGGCGGCCGTCGTGGTCACCGCGGCCAGTGCGGCGACGGCCCTGGTGCTCACCGGCGTGCCCGATCCGGGCTGGGTGGTGACCTATGGCCTGCCGGCGGTCACGGTGATCGGACAGTTGTTCGCGGCCGTCGGCCTCGGTGCTGCGGTGTTCGCCGCGTTCTTTGTTCCACCGCAGGCCAGCGGTGAGCTCGACGTCGGTGGCTATCGCGCGGTGCGCTGGGCTTCGGCGGCCTTCGCCTGCTGGAGTATGGCGGCGCTCGCCTTGATCCCGCTGTCGTTCGCCAACATCAGCGGTCGTGGGCTGGGGGAGACCGTCGCCCAGTGCGTGCGAACCATCCGCCCCGGCGCGGTGATGGGTGTCTGCAGTACGTCGGCGGAAAGTAATTACTGGCTGTGGACGGCGATCTTCGGGATCGTCGCCGCCATCGTGGCCCGCGCGGCCCTGCGCTGGGGCTGGACGATCCTGGTGATCGCGTTCGGGTTCCTGTCGCTGATGCCGCCGGCGCTGGCCGGACACTCGTCGGCTGGCGGCAACCACGACCTAGGCACCAACAGCCTGATCCTGCACATCGTCGCGGCTGCGCTGTGGACCGGTGGTTTGATCGCCGTACTGGCCTACGCCTTCGGTCAAGGGCGCTGGCGCGCACTCGCCGTTCGCCGATACTCGCGAGTGGCGTTGTGGTGTCTGCTGGTGGTGGCCTTCAGTGGTGCGGTGAACGCGCTGGTGCGGATGACGCCATCGGAACTATTCGTCACCACTTACGGACAGGTGGTGCTTGCCAAGCTGGTGGCGCTCCTGATCGCCGGCGGCCTCGGATATTTCCATCGTCGGCGCACGATCGCCGAACTCGACTCGGCGGAGGAGCCGAAAATCTCGCTGTTCGTGCGGTTCGCCGCGGTGGAAGCGGCGGTCTTCGCCGTCGCTTTCGGACTTGGCGCTGGCCTGGCACGGACACCGCCGCCGGTCCTGGCCACGGCCGACGTGACGCCGGTGGAACTGAAGATCGGCTATCGGCTCGACGAAGCTCCGACGCTGTCGACCATCCTCTTCGACTGGCGTTTCGACCTGATTTTCGGTACCGCCGCGATCGTGCTCGCCGCCGTGTACCTCGCGGGTGTGTGGCGGCTGCACCGCCGCGGCGACGCGTGGCCGGTCGGCCGGACCATCGCCTGGATCCTCGGTTGTGCAGCGCTCCTCTTCGCGACCTCGTCGGGCCTCGGCAAGTACGCACCCGCCATGTTCAGCGTTCACATGATGAGTCACATGATGCTCTCCATGCTGGTGCCCATTCTGCTGGTGCTGGGGGCGCCGATGACGCTGGCGCTGCGGGCTCTGCCGCCCGCCGGGCGCGGACAGCCGCCGGGGCCACGCGAGTGGATCCTCACCGGTATTCACAGTCGGTACTCGCGGTTCGTGACTCATCCGCTGATCGCGGTGACCATCTTTGTGGGCAGCTTCTACGTGCTGTACCTCGGCGGTATCTTCGAGAAGATCGTCGACAACCATTCCGCGCACCTGGCGATGAATCTGCACTTCCTGGTGACCGGTTACCTTTTCTATTGGCTGGTGATCGGCATCGACCCGGCGCCGCGCCAGATCAGCCCGGTCGCCAAACTCGGCGTGGTCTGGGGTTCGCTGCCCTTCCACGCCTTCTTCGGCGTCGCGCTGATGATGACCACGGCCGTGATCGCCGAGGACTGGTATAAATCGTTGGCGCTGCCGTGGCAGGGCGATCTGTACTCCGATCAGCAGGCCGGTGGCGGCATTGCGTGGGCCACCGGAGAATTCCCATTGATGATCGTGATGATCGCCCTCCTGGTGCAATGGCAGCGGCAGGACCGGAAGCAAGCACGGCGATTCGATCGGCACGCTGACCGAGACGGCGATGCCGAACTGGAGAGTTACAACGCGATGCTCGCCGAAATGCGCGAACCCAAGTCCTAATCCTCTGGGCGGTGCCGGGCTGCCGGGATCAGCCGGTACTTCGCTGGGGTCAGTCCGGCGCGCAGTCGGGTCTGCGCGGCGAATGCTTTCAAGGCTGCCCGGTCCGCGGCGCCCGGTTCTACGTTCAGCAGTTCGGCGGCGCGGGGGTGCAGCAGCGCACGAATCGCCGCGTGCGGCACCTTCTTGGGGAACCAGGTGCCGGGGTGCAGGGCCTCGTGGCGCAGTGCGGCGACGTCGGGGCTCACGACGAGTTCGCGCTGGCAGAACTCGTCAAAGTAGTCGACGAACTCGCCGTAGTCGGCAGGTTGGGCGCGGTCGGAGATGTCGTACTTGGCGTACCAAAGCCGACATTGCTGGTACAGCTCGTCCTTCTCCTCGCGCCGAAGGGGCCGATGGAAGACCTCGATAGAGGTGATCAGGGTCTCGACGTAGGTGGCGTGCTGAAAGAAGAAGAGGTCGGGGTTGAGTGAGTGGTATCGCAGGCCGAGGCTGTCGACACCCTTCACGTGCGTATGGGCGGTACGCATCACCGAACGTAGATCCCGACTGCTGTACGCGATGTAGACCATCTCGCTGATCGCCCGCTGTTTATGGGCCCAGAGGCCGCCGTGCACATGCTGCACCAGGCTCGCCGCGTTGCCCGGGTGCAGGATCTGCAGGGACAGCGCGCGGGGCAGCGTATAGGCGAACCGTTTATCGCCGAGATACCGGTAGACCAGCGGCATCGGTACCCGTCTGCCGTCGCTGGCTGAGGGCGCGGGGATCGTCTCGGAAGCGGCCATGCAGCCAGGATACCTGAACTGATAACGGGCGTTATCAGTTCGGTGTTACGCTGTGTACGCGGGATGACCCCGCGTGTTCAGATTGGGGACTGACAATGACGACCACCGAGCGACCACGTGGCTATTTACCGGACTGGCGCACGCGCGCACCGGCGCTGACGCTCGAGCAGACACGCATCGCAATCACCACGCCGCAGCGCCGGCCGAACCAGCCGCACCGGCGCACCGAGGTTGAGGATGCGTTCGACTTCTGGGCGGCAGCCGGGTCGGCGGCGAACGTCGCCATGCAGCTCGGCTGGCCGGAAGTCGGCTACGGTGTGATGGAGTCCAGGGTGGAGTCCGGGGCGTTGATGAAGCATCCGTGGAAGCGGCTGCGGACCACCGAACAGTATTTGGCGGTAGCCATCCTGGGTACCGACGAGGAGCGTGCCGCCTACCGGGAGGCGATCAACACCGCCCACCGGCACGTCCGCAGCACCGAGAGCTCGCCGGTGAAGTACAACGCCTTCAATCGTGAACTGCAGATGTGGGTAGCGGCGTGCCTGTACATCGGCTTCGAAGACACCCATCAACTGCTGCACGGCACGATGGATGCCAATCAGGCCGAAACCTTCTATGCCAGTGCCACCCCGCTCGCCACGACCTTGCAGGTCACCGAGGACATGTGGCCGGCCACCGGGGCCGAGTTTGACCAGTATTGGCTCATCGCATGCGAGCGGATCAGCTATGACGAGACGCAAAAGCTGTTCATCAACGACCTGATCAACCTGAAAATGATCACCCCGCTGCTGGGTCTGCCGCTACGTGGACTGTTGCGCTTCCTGACGATCGGTTCCTTGCCGCCGATGTTCCGGGAGCAGCTGGACCTGCAGTGGCGACCGATCGACCAGCGTCGCTACGACAACCTCTTTCTCTTCGTCGGCTTCGTCAATCGGTTCCTGCCCCGACCCCTGCGGTTCGGCGGTTTCTACGTGATCCTGGGTGATCTGCGCCGCCGTATCCGGACCGGCAAAGACCTCATCTAGCGGGGAGAACGACGCATGTGGAACTTTTTCGGTCGGGTTCTCGACCACGAAATGAAGGTGTCCGAGTTCATCGGCGTGCTGATTTTGATCGGCATTCCCTACGGCATCATGGGCGTCGTCTGGACCCTGACGCACACCTCGCACCTAGCGGAGGTCGACAGTGTCTCGGACAAGGTGGTCTCGTTCCTCGGGTCCATCGTCTGCTGGCCGGTCCTGCTGTTCGCCAACGTCACAATGACCTAACGGGACGACGATGCTGATTCTGGT
>NZ_JBAQWU010000422.1:0-7897 GCF_049299075.1 Gordonia sp. (in: high G+C Gram-positive bacteria) | reverse complement strand
GAGTTGCCGATCGATGGCAGTGATGTGGTGGTGCAGAAGACGCCGTACACGTTCGATTGTTCGGTGCCGGAGTTGTTTGCGCCGTTGATGGTGGGTGCCACGGTGGTGGTCCTTAAGGATGGCGGGCATTTGGAGCCGCGGTATGTGGCCCAGGAGATCGCCCGGACCGGGGCGACGATGGTGCATTTTGTGCCGTCGATGCTGTCGGTGTTCTTGGATGTGGTTCCGGCCGATGTGCTGGCCTCGCTTGATTCGGTGCGGATCGTCTCCACGACGGGTGAGGCGTTGCCGCCGGCGGTGGCGGCGCCGACGCGTGCGGTGTGGCCGGGGGCGTTGTTCTACAACTTGTATGGTCCGACCGAGGCTGCGGTGGAGATCACGTTTGAGAAGATCGGGCGGGTCGCTGCTGATGATCCGACGGTGCCGATTGGTGTGCCGGTGTGGAATTCGTCGGCGGTGGTCCTTGATGCGCGTCTGCATCGGGTGCCTGCTGGTGTTGCGGGGGAGTTGTATGTGGGTGGGGTGCAGTTGGCGCGTGGGTATGCGGCGCGGCCGGATTTGACTGCGGAGCGGTTTGTGGCTGACCCGTACGGCGGGTCGGGTGCGCGGTTGTATCGCACGGGGGATTTGGTGCGCCGTAGTGCTTCTGGCCAGTTGGAGTATCTGGGGCGTACCGATTTTCAGGTGAAGTTGCGTGGTCAGCGGATCGAGTTGGGTGAGATTGAGTCGGTGATCGCGGCGGCGCCGGGTGTGGTGCATACGGCGGTGACGGTGGCTGCTTCGCCTGATGGTGGCGAGCATTTGGTGGTGTATGTGTCGGCGGGTCCGGGTGAGTCGATTGATCTGGACGCGGTGAAGGGGGCTGCGGGCGCGGCGTTGCCGGGGTACATGGTGCCGGGTGTGTGGATGGTGCTCGATGATATTGCGCTGAATACGGCGGGCAAGATCGATCGCAAGGCGTTGCCGACGCCGGAGTTCGTGTCGCCGGAGGCCGAGTATGTGGCTCCTGACGGTGATGCGGAGACCGCGGTGGCGGTGGTGTTCGCTGAGCTGCTTGGTGTTGATCGGGTCGGGGTGACTGAGTCGTTCTTCGATGCCGGTGGTAACTCGTTGTCGGCGATGCGTTTGGTGGCGCGGGCCGGGGAAGTGCTCGGTGTGGAGCTGAGTGTGCGTGACCTGTTCGACGCGCCGACGGTGCGTGGACTGGTGGAACTGTCCGGCGGGCGGGCGCCAGCGTTGGCGCCGATTGTTGCTGCTGATCCGCGTCCTGACCGGGTTCCGTTGTCGTTTGCGCAGCAGCGGATGTGGCTTATCAATCAGTTCGATTCGGCGACGTCGACATACAATATTCCTGTAGTTCTGCAAATGGCGGGCGACCTTAATGTTGTTGCGCTCGAGGCCGCGTTGGCTGACGTTGCGGTGCGCCATGAGGCGTTGCGGACGACGTTCCCGGCAGTTGAGGGGGTGCCTTACCAGCAGATCGCTCCGGCTGAGGCGGTGGCGGAGCAGTTGGATTGGCAGGTCGTCGCCTCCCATGATGAGCTAGTCGCTGGTTTGACGACGGGTTTTGATGTGGTCTCGCAGTGGCCGCTCCGCGTTCGCTTGTTGCCTTCTGGCAAGAACCAGTGGCTGTTGGGTGTGGTGATGCATCACATCGCTGCGGACGGTGAGTCGATGCTGCCGTTCCTGTCGGATGTGGTCACGGCGTACGCCGCACGTGTTGCTGGTGAGGTACCAGCGTTTGTGCCGTTGGAAGTGCAAGTCGCGGACTTCGCGATCTGGCAGCATGCAGTTCTCGGATCACCCGGCGATTCGAATTCTGTGGTCGGTGGACAGCTAGGTTTCTGGCAGAAACAGCTTGCCGGCGCACCTGCCGTGCTGGAAATCCCTGCTGATCGGCCGCGACCATCGGCGGCATCCGGATGTGGGGCGCGGTTCGACTTCGAGATACCCGCCGAGGTCGGTGCCCGTGTCGAACAGGTGGCCCGCGAACATGACGTGACTCCCTTCATGGTGGTTCACGCGGGGCTGGCGGCACTGCTGTCGCGATTGGCGTGCGTTGACGATGTCTCGATCGGTACGCCGATCGCGGGGCGTGGCCAAGCGGTACTGGAGCCACTGGTGGGAATGTTTGTCAACACCCTGGTGCTGCGCACCCCGGTTGATAGTGCGGCGGTCTTCGGTGAATTCCTCGAGACGGTCAAGCGCGTAGATCTGGATGCTTTCGCCCATTCGGATGCGCCGTTCGAGGCGATCGTTGAGGCGGTCGACCCGGTGCGTAGTGAGGCGTTTGCGCCGCTGGTACAGGTGTTGTTGTCGTTCAATCCGGCGGCGTCGCTTGCTGAGGCCGACTTCACTGTTGCCGGGCTAGATGTGGCTGCTTTGGGTGCTCCGGAGGTATCGGCGAAGGTTGATTTGACTGTCACCGTGCAATCGGCCCTCGAGGGGTCGACGTGGACGGGCGCGGTCGACTATGCGACGGACATGTTCGATAGGCAGACGGTAGCCCGGTTCACCGAGTCGATGGTGCGGCTGCTCGACGGTGCTACTGCGAACCCAGATGTCCCGGTCGGGGATATCTCGATCGTCGATGACGCCACCGTCGGTGCTCTAGTCCCCGTGAAGGGGGCTATCGCTGAGTCGGCACAGCCGCTGGCAGCGGTGTTCGCCGCAGCTGCCCGGCGTGAGCCCGCGCGGATCGCTGTCCGCGACAACCAAACTTCACTGACTTACTCGGAACTGGATGCCCGGTCTAATCAACTCGCACGCTGGTTGCGCAGCCGAGGTGTTGGCGCCGGGTCGCTCGTGGCGGTGGGGATAGAGCGTTCGGCCGACTTGCTGACGGCGGTGTGGGCGATTGCCAAGGCGGGTGGGGCCTACATGCCGGTCGATCCGTCGTATCCGGCCGAACGAGTCGAGGCGATGTTGGCCGATTCGGGTGCTCGAGTTGGGCTGGCCGGCGAGGGCGTGTCGGAACTGCCCGATGGCGTGGACTGGCAGGTCGTCGGTGACGACTTTGCGCTCCAACTGAAGGTTCTGGCCACCGGGGCGCTCGATGATGTGGAAGCGCCGCCTGCGAGTCTGGATGACCTTGCCTATGTGATCTATACGTCGGGGTCGACGGGGCTCCCGAAGGGTGTGGCGGTGACCCATCGCGGATTGCGGGCCTTCGCTGAGGCCGAGTCGGACGCGATGAACTGCACCGATGGTGCGGTCGTGCTGGGTTTCGCCTCCCCGAGTTTCGATGCATCGATCCTGGAATTGCTGCTGGCGACAGTGAACGCCGGAACGCTGGTGTACCGCCCTGCTGACGTGGTCGGTGGTGACCAGCTGGCCGGATTCATCCGGGAACAGCGGATCACGCATGTATTCCTCACGCCGCCGGTGTTGGCGACGCTGGATCCGACCGGATTTGCCGACGTCATCAGTGTGGGTGCTGGCGGCGAGGCGCTACCGCAGGCACTTGCCGATGCGTGGACGCAGAGCGTGTCGCTGGTGAACATGTATGGACCGAGTGAGACCACCGTCGCGGTGGCGATGACCGGCCCCCTGGGAGTGGGCGAACCGGTGCGTTTGGGTGGGCCGACGCCGGGGGCCGGACTGATGGTGCTGGACAACCGCCTGCACCCGGTGCCGGAGGGGGTCATTGGTGAGCTCTACGCGACCGGTCCGGCGTTGGCTCGTGGCTACCTGAATCGTCCAGACCTGACGTCAGAGAGGTTCGTAGCGGACCCTTACAGTGTAGTGGGCTCGCGTATGTACCGCACCGGAGACGTGGTGCGGTGGCGTCGTGACACGCGCGGTGAGCTGACGCTGGAGTATTCGGGCCGTGCCGATGATCAAGTCAAGCTCCGCGGCTTGCGGATTGAACTCGGCGAGATCGAATCAGTTTTGGGTTCGTATCCTGGTGTGGAGGCTGCAGTCGTCGTCGGAGTCGGCGGTTCAATCGCCTCGGCCCTGGCTGGATATGTGGTGACTGCGGGAGAAGTCGACCTTGATCGGCTGCGTGAGCATGCCCGCACCCGACTCCCGTCGTTCATGGTGCCAGCGAGCATCGCAGTTCTTGACGCGCTGCCTCTGACACCGGTCGGCAAGCTCGACAAGGCGGCATTACCCGAACCCGAACTTAACGCGGCCGAGTACGTCGCCCCGACAGGTGAGGTCGAGGAGAAGGTTGCCGCGGTCTTCGCGGAGGTCCTCGGTGTGGAACCGTTCGGGGCAACTGAGTCGTTCTTCGACGCTGGCGGCAATTCGCTCTCAGCTGTCCGAGTCCGGGCCCGACTAGCGAACCGCGGGCTCGACGTGGAGCTCGCGTGGTTGTTTAGCGATCCAACACCGCGGGCGTTGGCTCAGCGAATTGCCGAGGGGGGAAGCCCGGACGGCCAAGTATTGCTGCCGCTGCGAACCGATGGCTCCCGAAAGCCGCTGTTCACCGTCCACCCGGCCGGTGGCCTGGCGTGGTTCTACGGCGGGTTCGTGCCGTACCTCAGTGACAGGCCGATATACGGTCTGCAAGATCCGCACGTCGTCGCCGGCGAAGACTCGGTGACCGACGCCCGCGAACTCGCCGGACGTTACGTCGACGAGATTCGTCGAGTGCAGCCGGAAGGGCCCTACCATCTGCTTGGCTGGTCGGTCGGTGGCGTTATCGCCCACAGCATGGCGACGCTGCTCCGCGAGGCCGGGCAAGACGTCGCCTACCTGGGCATCATGGACGCAGTCGTGGCGGACCCAGAATCCGTCGAGGCTCCCGAATCTGCGGCGGCGGCCGAAGCCGCCGAGAGTGGGCGCAGAGGCGACATGGATTCGGCCGCTGACGTCCTTGGCGGGTGGCGTGAACTGTTCGACATCGATGAGTCGATCACCGCAGGTGACGCCGAAGAAGTCGCAGCGATCGTGCGTCAGCAGATTGCCGGCATGGGCTTGCTCTCCGAAGACCAGGTTGAACGGATCATGGAGAGCTTCGACTCGTCGGCCGACGTCGTCGCGTCGTTCGAGCCTCAACTATTTGACGGCTCCCTGCAGGTGTTCACCGCGACGGCGGACAAAGACGACCCGTCGGGCGTGGCAGCGAGCTGGCGGCCGCACGTTGCCGGCGAGATCCTCAACGTTGACGTCGACACCCATCATCTCGGTATGGCGAACCCCGAAGCCCTCGCGGTGATCGGGCCGGAAATCGAGGCGGCGCTCGCGCGGTTGGAGGAGCCGTGACTCGCCGTCAGCACTGTAATCTCCTCCTAACGAAAGGATCATGATGACCAACCCCTTTGACGACGAAAACGGCCGCTTCTTTGTGCTCGTCAACGACGAGAACCAGCACTCGCTGTGGCCGACGTTCGCAGATGTCCCGGCCGGGTGGACCAAGGTCTTCGGTGAAGATAGCCGCGAGGCATGCCTGGCCTACGTCGAGGCGAACTGGACTGACCTGCGCCCCAAGAGTCTCATCGAGGCAATGGAACGCGACGCCGCGGAGCGTGCGCAGTCCTGAGCCGCTTCGCCGCCCGATGCGGCTCCAGGGTTAGACCTGGAGCCGCCAGGCGTAAGGCCTCAAGACGATCACAATTTCACGTCCATCACACATTTGGAGATTTAGGCCTTGAGAATGCTGCCGCTGAGGCCGCCCACCATGCCCGGGCCGCGGAACGACGACGCCTGGACGTCGTTGTCCGTGATGAAGTGATCGCCGCGCTGCGGACCGTACGCGCCGGGCAACCCGACCTCGTCCAGTGTGAACAGGCCCGCTCCGCACTTGCCGTTCTCGAGGGCGCCCAAGGCGAGCGCCCGAGCACGCTGCCACCGGAACTGGCTGTCCGCCGCCTCCGCCAATCGGTAATCGACTACGGCGACCACATCGCGGTGGCCCTGGACGTCGATCCGACGGCCACCGACTATCCGGTCGCTGCCGTCGACGCGGTGATCGACGCGACAGGCGAAGCGGTGGCCAACAGCCTCCGGCACGCCGGCGCCGGCGCCTCCCAGGTGGTGGTCGGCCAACTGACGACCGATGCCATCCGCGTACGCGTGGCCG
This sequence comes from Gordonia sp. (in: high G+C Gram-positive bacteria), assembly GCF_049299075.1. GTDB lineage: Bacteria > Actinomycetota > Actinomycetes > Mycobacteriales > Mycobacteriaceae > Gordonia. The sequence goes on along the minus strand of NZ_JBAQWU010000422.1, from coordinate 1,869 downwards.
ACGATGGCGTGGGTTTCAATCCCGATCGCGTGTCCGGTGACCGGATGGGCATCGAGGTGGGTATCCGTCAGCGCATCCGCTCGGTGCCCGGTGGTGCCGTCGACATCGACAGTTCGCCGGGAAACGGAACCATGGTGTCGCTGGAATGGCGACGGTGATGAACTTCCTGCGCACCCGTGGACAGCCGACGTCGGAACCGGAGTCGGCGCTGGACCTGGCGCCGCGGACCTCCGATGTACCCGACCTGCCCACGCTGCTCGGTCTGCGATCGGGTCTCGTGATGATCACCATCGGGATTCTCGCCGTTGGGTACGCGTTCGCCTTCGCTCCAGGCAGTGTCGCTGCGGCCACCTGGGGCGGGCAAGTGCTCGCGCTGCTGCTGGCACTGGCGGCTATAACGACCAGCATTCTGATCCCCACCGATCCGCTTCCTCGGTGGGCGGCGCTCATCCTCTCGGCCGCGGCATTGGTGGCGCTCGCCCTCGGCTGGTGGCACATGACCGACGACGACTACTGGTGGGTGCAGGTGACCGTTCCGCCGGCGATGACGGCGGTCTTCGCCGGCTTCCTCGCCTTGCGCGGACGCGCCGGGCTCAGCTGGCTGGTGCTGCTCGGCGCCATGGGCATCGCCGCGGCCTGGGCGGTCGTCCATCGCGAGTCGGTGGACCTGATGTTCGCGATGACCAGTCGCGTCGTCGGTGCCGTGCTGCCGGCCACGATCATCGCCGCCATGATTCGCCCGATGATGACGCTGCTCGGCGCGCTGCGTACCCGCGAACTGGATGCCGTCGAGCTAGCGGCCGCAGCCGAAGCAACCAGTGCCGAACGCGCCGATCGACTGGCCGAACTCCAGCGCGACGTACGACCGCTCTTGCAGCGCATCGCCGCCGGTGAAACCTTCACCGCCGATGAGGCGAGGCACATTCAGATCTTGGAAAACTCCCTGCGCGACGAGGTCCGAGGCCAAGCCTGGGCCAGCGAGGGTGTCCGACAGGGTGTCGCCTTGGCTCGTCTGCGCGGGGTTTCGGTGCAGCTGTTCGACGACGGCGGTCTGGACATCGACCGGCTGTCGGCGCGGGACGTCGAACGACTCCGCGGCGAAGCGATCCGCGTGCTGACGTCGGCGGGCTCCGGATTGATCACCGCGCGCATCCTGCCGCCCGGGCGCGATCAGGTGGCGACCATCAGCGTGAGCGACGATGGCGGCGTCGACCGCCGGGTGTGCCAGCAGACGCCCGGTGGACTGCAATGGTCGGGAGGCGCCCCCGAAATGCGAAACTCCGCGTCCGAGTAAACGGACACGGAGTTTCGTTGCGACCCATCGACAAGCTCAAGGAGCGTGCGGTGTGCGCGGGGACCCTTCGACAGGCTCAGGGGGCGTGCCGGGTGCTCAGGGAGCGTGCCGGGTGCTCAGGGAGCGTGCGGTGTGCTCGGGGAGCGGGTTAGCGCTGACTGCTCATGGCGCCGAGCTGGGTGACGGCGTCGCCGCTCAACTTCCAGTCGTTGCCGATCTTGACGTAGGTCAGGGTGATGTCGACCGGCTGCGGAGTGTGCGGCGAGGCGACCGCGACGGTCACCGTGGCGGCGTCGTTGCCGTCGACCTTCTCGGCGGCCTTAACCGACTTCACGGTGTACACCTCGGGGGTGTAGCCCGCCCGCGCTGAGCCCTTGGCAAAGCCAATGATGGCCTGCTCGGTGCCCGGAGTCGAGACGTCGACGACGGTGCCGATCTCATCGGCCGAGGTATCCGGATTGACCGCGGTGCGCAGGACGGTCTGGGCCTGCACAATGTCCAGGCCCGCTACCGCGGCCTCGGCCGAAGCGCTGGCCGACGATACCGCCGCACCCGCGGCGTCAGTAGCCGAAGCG
>NZ_JBAQWU010000421.1:0-8324 GCF_049299075.1 Gordonia sp. (in: high G+C Gram-positive bacteria) | reverse complement strand
GCCGAGGCGGCGCGCGACGGCGCGGTGACGGGGATCTCGGCCCTGCTCTCGGCCGACCCAGCGGCACCCGACGAGTACGTTGATCAGGCGCTGGCCGTCACGACGGGGCCGCAGCATGACCGACTGTCCGCAGCGCGCGGCGAGTTGCGTGGGGCGATCGCCGAGTTGGGCGCGGTGAGCACCGGGCACGTCATTTCTGCGGGCATACTGGCGCTCCCCGAGCGCGGCACCCGGGTCGACGGTGCGGACGGTAGCGTGCCGGTTTTGGTGGTGGCGCAGGCGAGCGCACCGGAACTGGTTGGTGGCGTCGCGGGTACCGATCGCGTGGCTCTGCGGGTGACAATGCTCCAGTCCGGCGATCGCTGGCTGATCTTCTCGACCGAGCGGGTGTCATGAGGCGACCCGCGGCGCCGGCCGACCGGCGTTTGGTGGCGGTCTGCCTGACGGCGGTGGTGCTGTCGGTGATCGCCGCGCTGGTGGCCGGCGCGGTGTGGCTGACGAGGGAAGCGACGGACGAGGGCGAACGCATCGTCGTCGAGGAAGCGGCCGCCGCGGCGGTCGGCGAGTTGATGACATTTGCGCCCGACGACGATCGCTCAGCGCGGGTGGCAGTGGCCGATCGGCTGACCGGGTCATTGGCGGCGGACTATCTGACGCGTGGTCCGGACCTGGTGTTCCCCGGGGCGACGGCATCGCAGTTGACGATGGCCACCACGGTGGTGGACGTGGGCGTGACAGAGTTGGTGCCGCGGCGGGCCCGGGCGCTGGTCTTCGCCGATCAGGCTATCTCGACGCCCGGAACTGCCGGGGAGCCCGAGCGCATCGCCGTGGTGCGATGGGCGACGATGACCAAGCACGGCGATCGCTGGTTGCTGACCCGACTGGAGACGGTGGCGGCGCGGTGACGCGTAGGATCAAGCCCATGATCGAGCGCGTCGCGAAGGCCTTGTCCGGAATGCTGATCTTTATGGGAGTGCTGCATTTCGTGGCGCCCAAGCCGTTCGATTCGTTGATTCCCGAGGAGATTCCGGGCGATCCGCGCACGCTCACCTACGCCTCGGGGGTCGCCGAGTTAGCCATCGGTGCGGCCCTGATCCCGCAGCAGACCCGGCGCACCGCAGCCGCGGCGGCGGCTGCGCTGTTCATCGCGGTATTCCCAGCGAATGTGAATATGGTCCGGCTGTGGGTGAACAAGAGCCCGCTGCTCAAGACGCTTGCGTGGGCGCGCCTCCCGCTGCAGATTCCGATGATCGTCGGCGCGATCATGGTGTGGCGCAAGACCCCGCGCGCCGCCGAGCTCGACGGCTGAGATCTGTGAAACTGTACAGTTTGTCGGCTGCGGACAGATAAACCGTGCGGTTTCACGGCCGGAGGGCGCGGAAGCGGGTGCGCTGCTCTGGGGTGAGGTGTTCGGTGGCGTAGCTGAGTGCCGTGCGACCCATCCGGGCGGCGTTCACTTCCAGGTGGTCGAGCAGGAGCTGGCGGTCTATCCGTTTGCCCATCTCCCGGAGCATCCAGCCGTACGCCTTCTGGATCAGGTCGCGGCGGTCGTCGATGACGATTGGTGCGACGTCCAGGATCGGTTGGGGCGCACCGGATTTGATAAACGCGAAGGTGCCGACGATACCGACGCGACGCTCCCAGAGATCTGCGGATGCCGCCCACTCGAGGAGTTCAGAAGGGGTGTCCTGCTCGACGAGCCACGCGCCCAGGAGAGGGTAGGCCGACAGGTCGACCAAGTCCCAGTTGTTCACCCTTCCACGGCGCAGGGCGGCGCGGTAGAACTCGGCCCAATCGGCACGCTCGGCCGCGCCGGATCGCGTGAAGGTTTGGATCGCGGAGAACAGTCCGAGCTGACGAACTTCGTGAATGGCATTGTCGAGCAGCGCATTTGCCGTGTCACGGGGCAGTCCGCGGAGCTGGGTGCTGAGCTTTCGGAGTTCCGGGACCCGCACGCCCACGAAGACGTCACCCTCGCCGTACTCGCCCGGGCCGGCCTTGAAGAAGCGCCGCTGGCCGGCGGCGCGTTCGGGGTCACCGAGGGACTGGACCGTAGCGAGGATCTCGTCCGGCGTCGACTGACTGGTCAGGGGTGGTTTCGACACCGGTACTCACTCCGTTCGTCCCGGGCTCCACCGGCGAGAAGGGTCTCCGCTCAACCGGTGATGGTGTCCGCGAGGGCGGGGAGGACCTCAGTGATCGGAGTCGGCGTGGCGAGCATAGGGCGGGTCTTCATGACCTTGCCCGCGCGGCCCGCACCGACAACGCCCGTGAGCAGGCCGTTCCGGCTGAAGTAGGCGAGGAACTTGCGCCCGTCGTCGTCGACGACGTGGACCTCGTCGTCCGGGCGGGGAGACCCGAGTAGTTGCACCTTGAGGTCGTACTGGTCGGTCCAAAAGTAGGGGACAGTCGGCGCGGGAGCCGGCTGGCCAGCAAGATCGGCGGCGACGATCACCGACTGCTCGACGGTGTGGTTCCAGTGCTCGACGCGGTGCCGATTCCCTTGGACGTCAGCCCAATTCGCGGCATCTCCGATGGCGTAGACATTCGGTGCGCTGGTGCGACCGTGTGTATCGCAGGCGATGCCGCCGCCATCGGCGCGGGCGGCCAGCTCGATGCCGGAGCCGGCAAGGTAGGCAAGCTCGGGGTACCCGCCGATTCCTACGACAACGACGTCGGCCGGGATAGTGGTGCCATCGTCCAGTTCGACCGCGCCGATCCGGGGGGCGGTCGTGCGCGGGGAATCGGCGGGGATCAAGCGGGTGACGCCGGTACCGGTGTGGAAAGTGACACCGGCTTCGTGGTGCAGACGGGCGACAAAGGAGCCGATGGTCTCGCCGAGGGCGGCGGCCAGCGGGGTGGCGGCTGGTTCGACGACGCTCACCGTCAGTCCGCGTTTGGACAGGCTTGCCGCGACCTCGCAACCGATGAAGCCGGCGCCGATCACCACGGCGGTGCGCGCGTCGGACAGTTGCTCGCGCAGAGCGATGGCGTCGTCGTAGGTGCGCAAGACGTGGACGCCGGCGAGGTCGCCGCCCGCGCCGGGGAAAGCGCGCGGCACGAGCCCGGTCGCCAGCACGAGGGTGCCGTACCCTTCGACAAGCTCAGGGGGCGACGTTGGCTCAGGGGGCGACGACGGCTCAGGGGGCGACGACGGCTCAGGGGGCGACGACGGCTCTGGGGGCGACGACGGCTCAGGGGGCGACGAAAGTTCGGTGGTGATGGTGTGATTTTCGGGGTCGACGGCGGTGACCCGGGTCCCGAGACGCAATTCGATTCCGGCCTCGGTGTACCACTCGGCGGGCTTCAGATCGACGCGGTCGTCCTCGCCCAGAAGGACGGACTTGGAGAGCGGCGGGCGGTCGTAGGGCGGATGGTCCTCCGCCGAGATGATCGTGATCGGCGCAGTGAATCCGTTGCCACGTAGGCCTTCGGCCAGGCGAGATGCGGCCAGGCCGCCGCCGACGATCACCACTGGGTCAGTCATGGGTGCCTTCTGCTAGAACTCGACTTTGAGGTTGTCGGAGGTCGGTTTCGCCTGGCATCCGAGGATGTAGCCGTCGGCGATGTCGTCGGGGTCGAGGGCGCCGGAGTTCTCCATCTCTACAGTGCCTTCGACCAGAGTGCAGGCGCACGATCCGCACTCGCCCTCCTGGCACGAGTACGGCGCGTCGAGTCCGGCCGCCAGCATGACGTCGACCAGGTTCCGCGACCGCGGCCACACCAGCACGTGGGTGTCGCCGTCGAGTTCCACCTCCACCTCGGCGGCATCGGCGGCTTCTTCGGCACTGACCGCGTCGTGTACGACGTCCTCGAACGGATCGCCGGACAGCGAGTTGTAGACCTCGGTGTGCACGTCATGGTGGTCGAATTTCGCCTTGCTGAGCGCCTCGTGCACCGCGTCCATGAACGGGCCGGGACCACAGAGGTATGCGCTGTGGGTGCCGGTCATCGGTTTGAAGATGGTGGCCAGTGTCTTCGCGGATGGCCGTCCGTGCAGGGTCTCGAGCCAGTGAATCAGGGTGAGGCGGCCGGGGTGCTTGGCGAGCAGCTCGCGCAGCTCCGCGGCAAAGATCACGTCGTTCTCGCTGCGATTGGCGAAGAAGAAGGTGATGGGACCGGTTCCGTCGGCCAGTGCCTTCTTGAGGATCGACATCACCGGCGTCACACCCGAGCCCGCGGCGATCAGCAGCAGGGGGACATGGATGTTGGCCGGGGTGAACACTCCCGACGGCGGAAGCGACTCGATCGCCGAGCCCGCGGCGAGGTTGTCGCACACCCAATTGGAGCCGTAGCCGTCGGCAGTGCGTTTGACGGTCACCTTGGGGAGCGTGTCATGGCCGGGGGCCGAGGCGAGCGAGTAGCAGCGGGCCACCGAACCGGTCTGATCGCTCGGAATGCGCAACGTGAGGAACTGGCCGGGCAGGTAGTCCCGGAACTTATCGCCGTGCAGTTCGGGGATCTCGAAGACGATGCTGCGCGCATCGGCGGTCTCGTCGATCACCTCGGCGACTGTCAGGATCGCGCTCCGGCTGGAGTGCGGCGTAAGTTCCGTCATAGACCGGCTCTCTGTGAAACTAGAACGTGTTCTACATAGGGTATCAGCCCGTCGATCACGAGTGAATAGCCTTCGTCGAGCAGTGCGGCCAGGTCGGAATCGGCGTCGTCGAGCCACTGATCGTAGGCCGCCATCGAGGCGCCGAGGAACTGCCAGGCGAACGACTGCGGGACGTGGTCGTTCGGGCTAGACCCGAGCCGCCCGGCGATATGAGCGGCCACGATCTGCCGCCACTCGTCGTACATCAGCATCGAATGACCTTGCAGCGCGGGCACTTTCAGCAATAGCCGCATGCGACGACGGTGCGCCTCGTGCTCAGATTCGGCAACGCGATTGAACGAGATCAGGACTCGGCGCAGGCTCTCGCCCAGGGGGACGTTGGGTGGGGTGGCGGCGAGTTCCTGGCGCATCTCGGCGAGGTGGGCCGCGAAGTCGCCCCAGGCTAGTGCGTTCTTTGACGGGTAGTAGCGGAACAGGGTGCGCCGCGAGATGCTCGCTGCCTCGGCGACGTCGTCGACACTTGTCGACTCGAAGCCGCGCTCGGTGAACAGGACGATCGCCAGGTCGGCGAGATCGGCCTTCGTCGTCGCCTGTGGACGTCCGCTTCTGGTCATGTCCTCATCCGGTGATTTTCGGTTCGGTCTTGATTCTGCACCGAGTGTCATTACAGTATGGCGTGAACCACATTTAGTCTCGAAGGAGGTTGGTTCACATGGCAGAGCAGGACACGACTCAGGACCTCGTCACAGAATCGCTGGTGGAGGAAGTCTCCATCGACGGGATGTGCGGCGTTTACTGATGACTACCGCATCAGCCGGACCCGGCATTGCCGAGTCAAGTGCTTCCGGCGGCGGCGTTGCCGTCGCCGGAAGTGCGTCCATCGCGCTCGATCGCCCGTGGCGGCTGAATCCGTCGGTCGCGTTGCGGCCGGAGCCATTCGGGGCGTTGCTGTATCACTTCGGAACGCGCAAACTCTCGTTCCTCAAGAACCTGGTTGTCGTGGAACTGGTGCAGTCGCTGGCCAGCCAACCGAGCGCCGAGGCCGCGTTGCTCGCAGCCGGGATCGACGACGATCAACGTCCGCTCTACCTGCAGGCGCTCACCGCGCTCGCCGATTCCGGGATGATCATTCCCGTCGAGGAGTCCTCATGACCACGCTCGAACCCCGCGTCGACGAGTTGCCGTCGACCGCGCCGCCGCTGCGCCTGCCGACGGGTGACCTCGCCTCCTCCGCCAGCAGCTCAGGGAGCACGCCGCAGGTGGGCCGTCTGGTGGACCAGTTCGAGCGCGGCCTGGACGCCCCAATCTGCCTGACCTGGGAGCTGACCTATGCGTGCAATCTGGCGTGCGTGCACTGCCTCTCGAGTTCGGGCAAACGCGATCCGCGCGAGCTGAGTACCGAGCAGTGCAAAGCAATTATCGACGAGTTGCAGCGCATGCAGGTGTTCTACGTGAACATCGGCGGCGGCGAGCCGACTGTGCGCCCGGACTTTTGGGAACTGGTCGACTACGCGGTGGATCATCAAGTGGGCGTGAAGTTTTCAACCAACGGCTTGCGGATCACTCCCGAGGTGGCGCAGCGCCTGGCGGCCACCGACTACGTCGATGTGCAGATCTCGCTCGACGGCGCGACCGCCGAAGTGAACGACGCGGTGCGCGGCCCGGGGTCGTTCGACATGGCCGTGCGCGCCTTGGAGAACCTGGCCGCTGCCGGCTTCGCCGACGCCAAGATCAGCGTCGTGGTGACTCGGCAGAACGCGACGCAACTCGACGAGTTCAAGGCTTTGGCCGATCGGTTCGGTGCGACGCTGCGCATCACACGGTTGCGGCCATCCGGCCGAGGCGCGGACGTGTGGGACGACCTGCACCCGCTGCCGGAGCAGCAGCGCGACCTGTACAACTGGCTGGTGGAGAACGGCGACCGGGTGCTGACCGGCGACTCGTTCTTCCACCTGTCGGCGTTCGGGGGTAGCGGTGGCGGCCTGCCGGGGCTGAACCTGTGCGGCGCTGGCCGCGTGGTCTGCTTGATCGACCCGGTCGGCGACGTGTACGCGTGTCCGTTCGCTATCCACGAGAACTTTCTGGCCGGAAACCTGTTGTCCGACGGCGGTTTTCAGGAGATCTGGCAGCGCTCGGATCTGTTCACGCAGCTCCGCGAACCGCAGAGTGCAGGTGCGTGCAACAGTTGTGCGCACTACGACGCGTGCCGCGGCGGTTGCATGGCCGCCAAGTTCTTCACCGGGCTTCCGCTCGACGGTCCCGACCCCGAATGTGTGCAGGGCTACGGTGAACAGCTGTTGGTCGGCGAGCGCAGCAAGCCCACCGCCAACAAGGACCACTCGCGGGGTGTGCCGCTGACGCTGATGACCCGTCCGCCGTCGCGGGACTGCGACGAGAATCCGCTCGCCGGCTTTGCGCCGACCAGCGCGACCGGCTGCGCGTCGACGTCCTGCTGTTCTTGATTGCTGCCGTTCTCCACCCCCTTCGCGTGATCGCCGCTCGATAGAGCTGACCTAAGGAATCCTTGATGTCGAAAATGTCTGAGTTCTTGGAAAAGAATCCGTGGCGCCGCAATCCGTGGTTCGAGACTGTCGGGGAGGCGCAGCGCCGGGCGCGCAAGCGACTCCCGAAGACCATCTACTCGTCGCTGGTGGCCGGTACACAGGCAGGCATCACGCTCAGCGACAACGTCGAGGCCTTCGGCGAGATCGGCTTCGCGCCGCATGTGGTGGGGGCGACCCCCGAACGAAATCTCGCCACCACCGTGATGGGACAAGAGATCTCCTTCCCGGTGATGATCTCGCCGACGGGTGTGCAGGCGGTCAATCCGGACGGTGAGGTCGCTGTTGCGCGGGCCGCCGCGGCCCGCGGTACCGCGATGGGACTCTCGAGTTTCGCGTCTAAGCCGGTCGAAGAAGTGACCGCGGTGAACGACAAGGTCTTCTTCCAGATCTACTGGCTCGGTAGTCGCGAGGACATCCTGGCGCGGGCGATGCGCGCCCGCGAGGCCGGATGCAAAGGCCTGATCGTCACCACCGACTGGGTGTTCAACGTCGGCCGCGACTGGGGCAGCCCGGAGATTCCCGAGCAGGTGGATGTGCGGGCGATCGCCAAGCTCGCGCCGGAGATGATCACTAAACCGAAGTTCGCGATGAGCTGGATCCGCGACGGCAGGCTGATTGTTCCGGACCTGAGTGCGCCCAACATTGCGCATAAGGGCGAGCCCGGTCCGACGTTCTTCGACGTCTACGGCACCTGGATGAACACCCCGCCGCCCACCTGGGAGGACCTGCAGTGGCTGCGCGAGCAGTGGGGTGGGGAGTTCATGGTCAAGGGCATCACACGCCTCGACGACGCCAAGCGCGCCGTCGACATCGGCGCGACCGCCATCTCGGTGTCCAATCACGGCGGCAACAACCTGGACGGCACCCCGGCCACGATCCGGGTGCTCGGGCCGATCGCGGACGCCGTCGGCGGCGACCTCGATGTGCTGCTCGACGGCGGTATCCGCCGCGGCAGCGACGTCACCAAGGCGCTCGCTCTCGGTGCCAAGGCTGTGATGATCGGTCGGGCCTACCTCTGGGGTCTGGCCGCCAATGGTCAGGCCGGTGTGGAGAACGTACTCGACCTGCTGCGCATGGGCATCGACTCGTCGCTCATGGGTCTGGGTAAGGCGGACGTCGCCGACCTCAGTCGCGATGACCTGATCCTCCCGGAAGGCTTCGAGCGCACCTTCGGCGGCTGATCTGGTGTCGCGCCCTCATAG
>NZ_JBAQWU010000420.1:0-2388 GCF_049299075.1 Gordonia sp. (in: high G+C Gram-positive bacteria) | reverse complement strand
GACCTACAGCGTCCCGGTGCCCACCACGGCGATCGGCACCGGGGCGCAATGGCGGGTCGAGCGCAGCGTCAGCGCCGCCATCAACGTCACCCAGATCATCGAGGTGACCCTGACGTCATGGGACGGCGATGCGATGACCGTCGACGTCACCGTCGATGAGACGCCCACCGCGCCGATCTTCCGCATCCCGGGGTCCGGTGAGACCCTCGACCTCACGCGCTTCAGCAACACTGGTCAGGGCACCTTCGTGATCAATCTGCGCACATACGTGCCGACCTCCGGATCGCTCCGCATGGCCGGGGCACGCGAACTGATCGGCGCCGATGCGAACCGGTCCATCCTGCAGCAGACCTCGTTCCAGTTGTCCTGGGCGCCGCCGCAATAGACGGCCGCAGTAGACGCCGACGGCGGTGGGCCCGGCGGAAGTCCACCGAGCCCACCGTTCGCGCGCCGTTGCGCTACCTGATCAGTTGGTCGCTTTGGTCGACGTGGCCGGACTCGACTTCGCCGTGCTCGACGTCGCACCACTCGGTTTCGCACCACTCGGTTTCGCCGAACCGGAGGCCGAGGCATTGCCTGGGCACAGCGGGGTGGACACGTTGCCCTGCGCCAGCAGTGGGCAGACTGTCTCGGTCGAGAGCTTCCACCGGCCGTCGTCAAAGACAATCGAGGCCGCGATCGGCGCAGGCTGGTTGCCCGGGATGGTCACCATCACTTTGAAGGTGGCGCGTTTGGGGCCGTTGCTGCGAATCGGCTTCTGGATCACATAGGTGACGTCCGGGTTCTCCTTAGCCACCTTGACCAGTTGGTTGAAGAGATCAGGGTCAGCCTCCGCGCCCTCGACCAGGTCCACCTTGTCCTTGGCCGGGACCTTCGGATCAAGAGCGGTCTCGAGCATCGTGTTGAGCACCTCGACGCTCGGCTTCTTGGTGGCATCGGTGATCTCGGCTTCATAGCCGGTGGCCGCCGCCGAACCGCCTGCGGCCTCGACACTCGACGACGCCGCCGCCGGAACCGGCGGCAGGTTGTCGTCGCTGCTGCCGCAGGCCGCGGTCACACTGAGGGCCGCCGCGGCGACACCGATCGCCAGAAACTTGCGGATCTTCACCGAATCAAACCTCCATGAGAAATCAACGCTCGGCCATTCGGACTGATCCGAGCTGCCCTCACTATGCCAAAGAAGTCTGAGGACACTCTTAAGCACCGGTCGCCACGGATGTCTCTCGTGCCCCGCGTCATGTCTGCTGACCAGCACCCATGACCACCGCCAAGATGCGAGAATTGACCCATGAACTCGCGTCAGGTTGTGATGATCACCACCGGCGGCACCGCCGCCTCGCAAACCACGCAGGACGGCGCGGTTCCGGTCCTGACCGGCGCGGATCTAATCCCCTCCGGGCTCAGCACGGTGCCCGTCCGGACCATGGACGTATTGAACCTGGATTCGTCGGCGATGACCGTCCGCGACCAGTTCACCGTGTGCTCGGCCATCGCCGCCGCTCGCAGCGACGATGCCGTCGCTGGCATCGTCGTGATCCACGGCACCGACACACTCGAAGAGACGGCTTTCCTGGCCGACGTCTTCGCCGCCGACCCCCGACCCGTGGTGTTCACCGGCGCGCAACACCCGGCCGACGACCCGCGTTCGGACGGTCCGGCCAACATCGCCGCCGCGATCGCCCTGGCCGCCGATCCGAGCAATCAGGGCAACGGAGTCCAGGTGGCGCTCGGCGGCCGGGTGCTGCCGGCCCGCGGGTGCTTTAAGGTCTCGACGGTGGCGCCCGAAGCCTTCGACACCGTTCACCCCGCGCTGCCGCGACCACTGATCGCCAATTCGGTTCCCGGCGGCCGTCCCGCGCGAGTCGACCTGCTCGCCCTCTACCCCGGAGTGTCACCGGGCCTGATCGCCGCGGCCATCGCCCAGCGCGCCGCCGGAATCGTGTTGACGGCGACCGGCTCGGGTAACACCCACCCGGATATCACCGCCGAGGTGGCGCATGCCAAACAACGCAACGTGCCGGTGGTCGTCTCCACCCGCGTGCCCTACGGAGAGGTGGTCGCTACGTACGGCGGCGGAGGCGGCGGCGTCGATCTGGCGCGCGCCGGCGCGATCATCTCACCGTGGCTGCGCGCTCCACAGGCCCGGATGGCGCTACTTGCCCTCCTCACCGCTGGCGCGTCACGCTCAGAAATCGAGGACTTCTTCCGCGCCGCACAGCCGCACTGAACACCGGGACGCCGAGTCAGACCCACGCGAGGCTGTCGAGCGGGTCGGCGCGCCGCAGGTCGCCGTCGGACACACCAAAGGTGTGGGTGCGGCCCGGTCCGGTCGCCCGGGTCTCGAAGCGCACCGTCACCACACCGTGTCCGCAGCCCTGGACCCAGCCG
>NZ_JBAQWU010000419.1:0-3778 GCF_049299075.1 Gordonia sp. (in: high G+C Gram-positive bacteria) | reverse complement strand
CTGCTGTCGCGCTGCAACGACTTGGGCGGGCGCGCCGGTCTGGCCGAGGTCGGGCAATTGGCCGAGCGGTGGGGACGCGAGGCGCCGATGACCGCCAATACCGCCGCGCTGTCGCTGGCCCGCTGCGACGGCTGGGGTGTCGCCGAACCGGCGCCCGCCCCGTCGTCGTTCCCGGTGCCAATCCTGCTCCTGCTGGGCCAGAATGATCCGATCAACGGGCGCAAAGCCGCCGATGCGCTGGCCCCGATGCTGGTGACCTCCGGAGCCGACGCCACCTACGTGAGCTGGGACGGCCTGGGATATTCGGTGCTGGCCCGCAGTGACTGCGCGGCCACCTTGGTCAACGAGTATCTCGGTGACGCGGGCCTCACCGGCGCCGCCGAGCGCGCATGTCCTGCCTGATCGGTGCCCGTGGATGTAGTAGGTTGCCTCACGTGAGCGCGATTGATCGGACCCTGTACCCGCGGGTGGACACCCAGCGGGTTATCTCGATGATCTTGTGGCCGATCAGCGTCATGATGATCTTCCATCGGAGCGTCTTCCTAGCGATCAACGGTGCCCGCACCGACGACTTCACGACGGTGTACAACGCTTCGCTGAACTTTCTCAACCGGCGGCCGGTCTACGCCGAGAACTACACGACAGTCGATCCGCACTACCTGTACCCGCCGTCGGGCACGCTGCTGATGGCGCCCCTGTCGATCCTGAATCCGCAGGATGCACGCTGGACGTTCATCGCCGTCTCGGTGATCGTGCTCATCGTCTGCGCCTACCTGCTGACTCGGATGTTCGGCTACTCGGCGAACTCGTGGGTGTTTCCGGCCGTGCTCTTCTTCTTTTTCAGCACCGAGACCGTCGCCAACACCCTCATCTTCACCAACTTCAACGCCTTCGTGCTGCTCGGTCTGCTCGCCTTCCTGATGCTGCTGCGATCCGATCGCGACCTCTGGGCCGGGGTGGCGATCGGCTTGACCTTGGCCGTCAAACCAGTGCTCGCACCGCTACTGCTCCTGCCGCTGCTGCAGCGCAAATGGAAGCCGCTGGTGACCGCAATCGGCATTCCACTGGTCCTGAACATGCTGGCGTGGCCGCTGATCGTCGACGCCACGGACTTCATCAGTCGGACCGCGCCGTACCTCTTCGCCACCCGGGACTATTACAACAGCTCGATCTCCGGGAACGGCATGTACTTTGGCATCGACGGTTGGCTGATCATCCTGCTGCGCGTCATGTTCACGCTGATGGCGGTGTTCTCGCTGTGGTTCCTGTACCGCTACTACCGCGAATCGAACGAGTTGCTCTGGCTGACCACCTCGTCGGGTGTGCTGCTGTGCACGCTGTTCCTGGTCAGTTCACTCGGCCAGGGCTACTATTCGATGCTCCTGTTCCCGCTCGTCATGACGGTCTTCCTGCCCGGCTCGGTAATGCGCAACTGGCCCGCCTGGCTAGCGGTCTACGGCTGCATGACTTTTGACGTGTTCGCCTCCACGCAATGGCGCGCGTTTGGCCGATACCTGGAGTACAACAAGGTGCCGATGGGCTGGTCGTTGCTCATGATCGTGGTGTTCTGCGTCCTACTGTTCCGCTGGCTGGACTTGCGGGCTGCTGCGCGCGTCGCTGCCGCCTGACGCGAGCAGCGCGGGGATTAGCTCAGCCGTTTACGCACGGTGAGGGACTGCGCCAGCATGCCCACCGGCCCCTTCTCATCGTGCAGGACGCTACTGGTCAGCCCGATTCCGTGCGGACCGAACGCTACTGTGGTGTCCAGACCGAGCCAGCGGCCGACCGGTGTGCGGAACAGGTGCGCGGTCAGGTCGACGTTGGGGTACATCCACTCGCGCGGATCCTGGCGCCACGAAATACCGTTCGCTGTGTCGAAGAGCTTCGCGAACTCGCCGAGCGCGGTGGCGTCCTCGCCGTCGATCAGGTCGACGTCGGTAGTAACCCATACCCGTGCCCGGCCCGGCCGCGTGTCATCGGACTGGACGGCGGTCACGGTGGAGATCATGCCGCCCTCCCACTGCTTGAGTAACGACGGCGTTGTGAATGCAGCCGGCGGTGGGAGCGGTGCGTACTCGTTCTCGGCGACCGCTGCAGTGTCGGAGGTCTGCAGCAGCCAGGCACGCGCCCGAATCGTCGTCCGTCCGCCGATCACCGCGGTCGCCTCGACCAGCTCGATGGTGCGGCCCGGCCGGATCACCTCGATACTCAACTCGATCGCCTCGCGCGCGATCTGGCCGAGCACCTCGATGCTGAACCGGCTGAACAGAAGATGCGGGGCGTGCTGGCGGCGCCAGCGTTCCAGGTAGTCGATCACCAGTCCGGCAACCGGGGCCAGATGGAGCTCGTCGTCGCGCCACGCTCCCGACGCGAGCAGGGTCGGCCGGAAACAGTCGGCGTCGACCCGGGTGAAGTAGCTACCGCGTGCACTCATGCTGCCAAGCTAACGCACCAGCGGCCCGGTGTGGCCCGCACCTCGACGGGTGGGCGCGCTACCGTGGAAACCATGACCGATCACGCATCTGAGCTTCCGGCCGACCTCACCGCACTCACCGACGCCGACTGGCGACAGCGGTTGAGTCCGGCCGAATTCCGGGTGCTGCGGCAGGCTGGCACCGAGGCGGCGTTCACCGGTGAATACACCGATGCCACCGGCACCGGCGTCTACCGGTGCCGCGCCTGCGGCAACGAACTCTTCCGCTCGGACGCCAAGTTCGCCTCGCACTGCGGCTGGCCGTCGTTCTTTACGCCGCTCGCCGGGGACGCGGTGATCGAGCGGCGCGATGACTCGCTCGGCATGAGCCGCGTGGAGATCGTGTGCGCGCACTGTGAGAGCCACCTGGGCCACGTCTTTGCCGGCGAAGGCTATGACACCCCCACCGACCTGCGGTATTGCATCAACTCGATCAGCCTGACCTTCGACGAGGCGTGATCGGGCCGGGCTACGGGAGGGCCGCGACCAGCTCGGCGACGCCAATCCGCGGGCCGGTGAAGAAGGGGATCTCCACCCGGACGTGGTAGCGGGCTTCGGTCGCGCGCAGGTCACGCATCAAGTCCACGATGCGGTGCAGCTCCGGAGCCTCGAAGGCCAGCAGCCATTCGTAGTCGCCGAGCGCGAACGCCGGGACAGTGTTGGCCCGGACGTCCTTGTATCCGCGGGCCGCCTTACCGTGGTCGGCGAGCATCTTGCGACGGTCTTCGTCGGGTAGCAGATACCACTCGAACGACCGCACAAACGGGTAGACGCAGATGTACGCGCCCGGGTCCTCACCGGCCAAGAACGCCGGAATGTGACTCTTGTTGAACTCGGCAGGTCGGTGCAACGCCGCAGCACTCCACACCGGCTCGCTGAGCCGGCCCAGCACAGTCTCACGCAGGAAGGCCTTGTACGCGTTCTGCAGCTGTTCGATGGTTTCGGCGTGCCACCAAATCATGAAATCGGCGTCGCCGCGCATACCGGAGACGTCGTACACCCCGCGCACCACCACGTCGTCGCCCGCCAGCGTGGCCAGAAAGCTTTCCAGGTCAGCGGCGGCCTCGCCGCGATCGGTACCCGCCCCGACGGCCACGGCGAGTTCCCCCGCCCGGACTTTGAAGACCGAGAACATCAGGTAGCGGACGGTGGAATTGAGTTCGTCATAGTCCAAGCGAGCCATGGCACCCATCCTGCCACCGCCGCCCACACCCCGGTCAGTCAGCCCATCAAGTACCGAGATGCGCGACGATGCGCCTCGCCGCACGCCGGGCCGAGGCGATGCACGCGGGCACCCCGACGCCC
>NZ_JBAQWU010000418.1:0-5603 GCF_049299075.1 Gordonia sp. (in: high G+C Gram-positive bacteria) | reverse complement strand
GACTTGGCCCGACCGCCGCAGTGATCAAACCGCAGGTCGCCTTCTTCGAGGCCTTCGGTGCGGCTGGCTTCGCGGTCCTGGAGGACACCATTGCTGGTTGCCGGGACGCGGGCGCGCTGGTTCTCGCGGACGCCAAGCGCGGAGATATCGGCTCCACCATGGCCGCCTACACCACGGCCTGGCTCGACGAGGCGTCCCCACTCTGCTCCGATGCGGTCACCGTCTCCCCGTATCTGGGGTTCGGCGCGCTGGACCCGGCGCTCGCCCAGGCCGAGGCGACCGGGCGAGGGATCTTCGTGCTGGCTCGCACCTCGAACCGGGACGGCACGGCACTGCAGACCGCGAGCGTGGTGTCGACGCGATCCGGTCGCTCCACTGTCGCCCAGTCCATCGTCGACGCCGCCGCCGCGGTCAACGCCAACGGTCACGGCACCGTCGGACTGGTGGTTGGCGCGACTCGCGAGCACGGTCTTGACCTGACGGCGCTGAACGGGCCCATCCTGTCGCCGGGCCTGGGCGCGCAGGGTGCTACGGCCACCGATCTGCTGGACATCTTCGCTGGCACCGCTGATCTGGCGTGGCTGCTTCCGGCCGCCTCGCGCAGCATCCTGGCGGCCGGGCCCGACCCGGCGGCGCTGGCGGCGGCAACGGTCGCTGCCCGCGACGAGATCGAGTTGGTTCTGCGCCGTCGGTGATGTGCCCGGTTACCGTTGCGCGTCGTCCACACGCTGGCGGAACGCGACGATGGCTGGCCACGTCTCCCGTTCGGCGGCCGCACCGGTGAGCATGCCGAGGTGGCTGCTCTCGACCGTGTGGAACTCGACGTGGTCGGCGGCGGTGAACAGGGTCTCGCCGTGCGCCACGGCTGCGTGCGGGGCGATAGCGTCGTAGTGCGAGCCGACCATGAACACCGGCGCGGTGATCGACGTCAGGTCGACGGTGACGTCGTCGAAGTGCACCACACCGGTGCTTAATTCGTCACGCACGATGAAGTTCATCAGCATCTGCTGGGCCACCTTCCCCGGGTAGCCGGGGAGTGACCGCTGGAAACGGTCGATCACCTGCATGCGGGCTAAGGCTTCGGGGTCGTTCAGATTCTTCAGGATGTACCACGGCTTTTTCACCTCCCGATCCCACGCGAAGCTGCGGTAGACCAGCCGGACGAGGGGTGCCGGGATTCCGGCCATCGCCGCCAGGGCGTAGTTGGCCGGTCGCCCGCCAGTCGGGGCGAGCACCCGGCGCACGAGCGGGTACGGCGGCACCTTCATGTAGTTGAGCGGGGTGCCGACGGTCATCAGCGAACGAATCGGCAGGGTCGGGTCGTTTCCGGCGGTGAGAAAGCTCAGGGTGCCGCCGAGACTCCAGGCGAGTAGGTCCACCGCATCGGTGCGGCCGGTGAAGTCGGCGATCACCTCGCCGATCGCCCGCGGAATGATGGTGTCGAAGTAGTCCTCGAATCCGAGGTGCCGGTCGGCCCGGCTCACGTCGCCAAAATCGATGGCATACGGAATTGTGCCGCTGGCCAGCAAAAACTCGACGACCGAGTTACCCGGACGGACCCCCGGCGCCAAGTCATAGCAGTGCGCAGGCACCGCCAGCGGGGGCACCAGCACCACCGGGACCGCGCCGGTGACACGGGCCGCCGTGAGCTGCGCTTCGGTGCCATACCGAACCAGCCGAGCGTGCGGCTGCGCCGACAGTACGGTGGACTGGCTGGCCGTGTATGGCGCGGCCGCATCGCGCAGCACGCGCGAGAGGGTGGTCAAGTCGTCCGGCAGCATGGTGTCGGAGGCTACCTGCCGGAGTTATCCGCCGACGCGCCCGGGGTGGTATTCGCCGAACAGGCCGACACGGGGTACCGTCGCTCCTGGTCATGACGAGAATAGGTAAGGTCGTCATGGAGTGTCGAGGCGGTCATCCCCTCGATGCAACGTCCTTCGGCGCTGGTATAGCGTCGGTGGTCCCAACTGAACTCAACGAAGGAAAGGCGGAGGACCGTGGCTCTTCCCCAGCTGACAGATGAGCAGCGCGCGGCTGCACTCCAGAAGGCGGCCGAGGCTCGTCGTGTGCGTGCCGAGCTCAAGGAGCGCCTCAAGCGCGGCGGCACCGACCTCAAGCAGGTTCTGGCCGACGCCGAGGAGAACGAGATCCTGGGCAAGATGAAGGTCTCCGCGCTCCTCGAGGCGCTGCCGAAGGTTGGCAAGGTCAAGGCGCAGGAGATCATGACCGAGCTGGAGATCGCTCCGACTCGCCGTCTGCGTGGTCTGGGCGACCGCCAGCGCAAGGCTCTGCTCGAGAAGTTCAGCTCCTGAGCGTGCCTAATGAGCAACCCCGTCCGAGGGGCCGACTGGTAGTCCTGGTCGGCCCCTCGGCCGTTGGTAAGTCGACCCTGGTCGCGCGGGTGCGCACCCTGGTGCCGGACCTGCATTTCTCGGTATCGGCCACCACCCGCGACCCCCGCCCCGGTGAAGTCCCCGGCCGCGACTACTTGTTCGTTACCCGACCCGAGTTCGACGCGATGATCGACCGCGGCGAGCTGCTCGAGTGGGCCGACATTCACGGCGGCCTGCAACGATCGGGAACGCCGGCCGGTCCGGTACGGGCCGCACTGGCGGCCGGACGACCGGTATTGGTCGAGGTCGACCTGGTCGGCTCGCGGCTGGTCCACAATGCCCTGCCGGAGGCCGTCACCGTGTTTCTCGCACCCCCGAGCCGGGCGGAGCTGGAACGTCGACTCCGCGGACGCGGTACCGAAACCCCCGAGGCGATCGAGCGCAGGCTGGCGACGGCCCGCGTGGAGATGGACGCCGCCGACGAGTTCGAACACGTCGTCGTGAACGACGATGTCGACGCTTCGGCCCGGCAGTTGGTAAACTTGCTGATTGGCCCCTGAAGCAGACCTTCGGGCCCACCTTCTCGGTTCCCATCGGAGCCGAGAGTTAACGAACTTTGCAGGAGAATTACGCGTGAGCAGCGATACCGACTTCGACCTCATCGAAGAGACCGTCTACGACACCCCGCACGGCATCACCGACCCGCCGATCGATGAATTGCTCGAGCGCGCATCCTCCAAGTACGCGCTGGTGATCTACGCGGCCAAGCGTGCGCGCCAGATCAACGACTACTACAACCAGCTTGCCGACGGCATGATGGAGTACGTCGGTCCGCTGGTGGAGCCGCGCCTGCACGAGAAGCACCTGTCGGTCGCGCTGCGCGAGATCCACTCGGACCTGCTCGAGCACACCGAAGGCGAGTAGGCGCCGTGGCGTCGGCGCCGGGAGCCGAGCGTCGGCACATCGTCGTCGGCGTAGGCGGCGGAATCGCCGCCTACAAGGTTTGTTCGGTCATCCGGCATTTCACCGAGGCCGGGCACGACGTTCGGGTGATTCCGACTCGGTCGGCGTTACGGTTTGTCGGCGCCGCCACCTTCGAGGCGTTGTCCGGCAATCCGGTCACCACCGAAGTCTTCGACAACGTTGATGAGGTCGCCCACGTCGCTCTCGGTCGGCAGGCCGATCTGGTGGTGATCGCACCAGCAACCGCGGATTTGATGGCCCGTGCCGTCGCCGGGCGCGCCGACGATCTGCTGACCGCCACGCTGCTCACCGCACACTGCCCGGTGCTCTTTGTTCCGGCGATGCACACGGAGATGTGGGAGCACCCGGCCACCGTGGCCAATGTTGCGGTGCTCCGTTCACGCGGCGCCACTGTTCTTACACCGGCGTCGGGTCGGCTCACCGGTGCCGACACCGGGGCTGGACGGTTGCCGGAGCCGACCGAGATTGGTCTGCTCAGTGACCTGTTACTGGCCCGCCCCGATGCGCTCGTGCGCGATCTGGCCGGGGTACGCGTGCTGATCAGCGCGGGCGGCACCCGAGAGGCCCTCGATCCGGTGCGCTACCTGGGCAATCACAGCTCCGGGAAGCAGGGCTATGCGTTGGCGCGCGTCGCCGCCCAGCGGGGTGCCGAGGTGACGTTGGTGTCTGGCGCGGTCAGCCAGCCCGGGGAGCCGGCCGCCGTCGACGTGGTGCACATCGACTCGGCGCGGGAACTCAGCGAGGAGATGACTGCCCGCGCGCCCGCGGCCGACGTGGTCATCATGGCTGCTGCCGTCGCCGACTTTCGGCCGGTCGGGGTGGCCGGAGCGAAGATCAAGAAGGGTGACGCCGGACCGGCGCCGATCGAATTGACGACCAACCCGGACATTCTGGCCGGACTGGTGCGAGCCCGCGCGGCAGGCGAGATTCCGGCCCGCACGATCATCGTCGGTTTCGCCGCCGAAACCGGGGATGCCGACGGCGGCGTCCTCGATCACGGCCGGGCGAAGCTGCGCCGCAAGGGTTGTGATCTGTTGGTAGTCAATGCCGTCGGCGAAGGTCGGGCCTTCGGCACCGATGACAACACCGGATGGATCTTGACCGCGGCGGGTACCGAAACCGGTGTGCCGTACGGCTCGAAAACACTCATGGCGAGCAGAATTCTTGACGAAGTCGCCGCGAGCGTGCCTGATAGACAAGACTGAACTGCTCCCTAGCTTCCCCCGTCAGCTTCACACCATTCGTAGCTGCCCACCCTCCGAGAGGAACCGATGACCGCGTCCGCGTCCCGCCTGTTCACCAGCGAGTCCGTCACTGAAGGACATCCGGACAAGATCTGTGATGCCATCAGTGACTCGATCCTGGACGCGCTGCTGGCGCAGGACCCGAACGCCAAGGTTGCGGTGGAGACGTTGGTGACGACCGGTCAGGTGCATGTCGCCGGTGAGGTGAACACGACCGCGTACGCCGATATCCCGACCATCGTCCGGGAGAAGATCCTGGAGATTGGCTACGACTCGTCGACCAAGGGGTTCGACGGCGCCTCATGCGGTGTCAACGTGGCTATCGGTGCGCAGTCACCGGAGATCGCCCAAGGCCTGACTGCCTCGCACGAGGCGCAGACCGGCACGCACACTGACGAGATCGACTTGCAGGGCGCTGGCGATCAGGGGCTGATGTTCGGCTACGCCACCGACGAGACCCCGGAGCTGATGCCGCTGCCGATTGCGCTGGCTCACCGCCTGTCTCGGCGTCTGACGCAGGTCCGCAAGGACGGCACCCTGCCTTACCTGCGGCCCGACGGTAAGACCCAGGTCACCGTCGAGTACGCCGACGACGTCCCGGTCCGGCTCGATACCGTCGTGGTCTCGACGCAGCACGCCGCCGACATCGATATCGCCGGCATGCTCACCCCAGATATCGCCAAGCACGTGCTGGCGCCGGTCTTCGCCGACCTCGACCTGCCGACCCGCCTGGACACCGCCAATCCGCGGCTTCTGGTGAATCCGACGGGCAGCTTTGTGCTCGGCGGCCCGATGGGCGATGCCGGGCTGACCGGCCGCAAGATCATCGTCGACACCTACGGCGGGATGGCGCGCCACGGCGGCGGCGCCTTCTCTGGCAAGGATCCGTCGAAGGTCGACCGCAGTGCCGCTTACGCGATGCGCTGGGTCGCCAAGAACGCCGTGGCCGCGGGCCTGGCCAAGCGCATCGAGGTGCAGGTGGCGTACGCGATCGGCAAAGCCGCCCCGGTGGGGCTGTTCGTGGAGACGTTCTGTACCGAGA
>NZ_JBAQWU010000417.1:0-5293 GCF_049299075.1 Gordonia sp. (in: high G+C Gram-positive bacteria) | reverse complement strand
GGCCGGAGCTGCGGCCGCCGGGGCCAGGGTGGCCGCACCCAGGTTCACCACCTGAGGCACTGCGGCAACCGCGCGGTTACTCGCGGCCGCATCCGACAGCAGCAGGCCCACCATCGCAATTGCCAAGACCAGTGCGGAAACGATGCCCGCAATACCGGCAGCCAGCGCCACCGTCGGCCAGTTGACGCGGTCGCGGCCACGGGCCGAGCCGTCGGCATCGGCGATCGGCGCGGAGTACTCGTCGTCGAGCCCGGCATCGTCCGGGTAAGCGTCGTACGTCGCGACGTCGCTGTATGCCTCGGTGTTGACCACCACAGTGTCCGCGTCGTCCCGTGCACTCTCGATCACATAGTCGCCGGGGTCAACGACGTAGTCGCCGGGCTCGGTCGCGCGGTCCTCGGCCGACGAATCAGCCTCATTTTCTCCCTGCATGGTTGCCATTGAAACAGCCGAAGATAGGTAAGTCTAGCCTGACTTAGAACACGGCGGGTGACGTCACGCGGCGAGAAAGACGCCCGCCCGTGATACTGCTGTGACAGGAGGGTCTTGTGTGAACCCGGAGCACGCGCTATACCTGATGTGACGTAACTCACAGGAGGCACCGAATGCACCGCAAACACCGCCGCGTCCGCCCACCGCAGGCTGCTCGAGAGATCCTGCAGCAGATCTCCGAGGTGGTACACAACCCGGTCCGGGAGCGCTTCGAACTCTGGGTGGCTGGCGACCTGGTCGGAGTGCTCGGCTACCGCTACAACGACGATGCGCGCGCTACCGACCCGCACGTCACCATCCTGCACACCGTCCTCTACGACGAGTACAGCGGTCACGGCCTGGCCACCCGGCTGAGCGCCACGGCCGTCGACCACCTCCACCGGCAAGGCCTGCACATCACCGCGCTGTGTAGCTTCACCCGACACTATCTGCAAGCGCATCCCGCGCTGCGCACCCCGGCGCCCTACCGGACCGCCTCCTAGTCGAGAAGCGCGCTAAGCTGCTCACGACAACTGCACACACGGGGGCTCTCGCGATCCGAGGGCTGAGAGGGCGACTGGCGGTCGCCGACCGTATGAACCTGTCCGGATAATGCCGGCGTAGGGAGAAATACATGAGCACCGCTGTGCCGACGACCGTCACCCGCGGCCCCATCGCGGGCAGCAGCAAACGCTACGTCGAGGTCGATCGGCTGCGCATCCCCCAGCGCCGCGTCCACCTGACCAACGGCGACCACCTCGACCTGTACGACACCTCCGGCCCATACACCGACGACGCCGCCGTCATCGACCTCGAGCGGGGCCTGCCGAAGACCCGCGCGGCCTGGTCGCACCCCGCGCCGATCGACGGCGCCACCACCCAACTCGCGTGGGCCCGCGCCGGGATCATCACCGACGAAATGCGCTTCATCGCCACGCGCGAGGGCTGCGATGCCGAACTGGTCCGCAGCGAGGTGGCCGCCGGGCGCGCGGTGATCCCGGCAAACCACCAGCATCCGGAGATCGAGCCGATGATCATCGGCAAGGCCTTCACCGTGAAGATCAACGCCAATATCGGGAACTCGGCGGTGACATCGTCGATCGCCGAAGAGGTGGAGAAGATGGTGTGGGCCACGCGCTGGGGCGCCGACACCATCATGGATTTGTCCACCGGCAAAGACATCCACGCCACTCGCGAGTGGATCATGCGGAACTCGCCGGTGCCGATCGGTACCGTGCCGATCTACCAGGCGTTGGAAAAGGTCAACGGCGATCCGGCGGCGCTCACCTGGGAGCTCTACCGGGACACCGTGATCGAACAGGCCGAGCAAGGCGTCGACTACATGACCGTGCACGCTGGCGTGCTGTGGCGCTACGTTCCGCTGACCGCCAAGCGCGTCACCGGCATCGTCTCGCGCGGCGGCTCGATCATGGCGGCCTGGTGCCTGGCGCACCGCACCGAATCGTTCCTATACACCCACTTCGACGAACTCTGCGAGATCTTCGCCCGGTACGACATCACCTTCTCCCTGGGCGACGGCCTGCGGCCCGGATCGATCGCCGACGCCAACGACGAGGCGCAGTTCGCCGAGCTCGCCACGCTCGGCGAACTGACCAAGGTCGCCAAAAGCCACGGCGTGCAAGTGATGATTGAGGGCCCCGGCCACGTGCCGATGCACAAGATCGTCGAGAACGTGCGACTGGAAGAGGAACTCTGCGAGGAGGCACCGTTCTATACGCTCGGCCCGCTCGCCACCGATATCGCGCCCGCCTACGACCACATCACCTCGGCGATCGGCGCGGCGATGATCGCCCAGGCTGGCACCGCGATGCTCTGCTATGTCACCCCGAAAGAGCACCTCGGCCTACCCAATCGGGACGATGTGAAGGTCGGTGTCATCACCTACAAGATCGCCGCGCACGCCGCCGATCTCGCCAAGGGCCACCCGCGGGCTCAGCAGCGCGACGATGCGCTGAGTAAGGCCCGCTTCGAGTTCCGCTGGGACGACCAGTTCAACCTGTCGCTGGACCCCGACACCGCCCGCGAGTTCCACGACGAAACCCTGCCCGCTGAACCAGCCAAGACAGCACACTTCTGCTCCATGTGCGGACCGAAGTTCTGCTCCATGCGGATCTCGGCTGACGTTCGCGCCTATGCCGAGCGCAACCCCGATTCGGTCAACCTGCCCCTGGAAGTCCGCTAAATGCTGCCCCCACCGGCACCCGCCGGAACCCCGCGGCGCGTGCTGACCGTCGCGGGTTCGGACTCGGGCGGCGGTGCCGGACTCCAAGCCGATCTGCGCACTTTTGCCCTGCTCGGCGTGCACGGCTGCACCGCGGTCACCGCCGTCACCGTCCAGAACTCGCTGGGCGTCACCGGCATCGCGGAGATCCCCCCGGAGACCGTGGCCGCGCAGATCGTTTCGGTTGCCGGCGACATCGGGGTGGACGCGGTGAAGACCGGCATGCTGGCTTCGACTCCCATCATCGAGGCGGCCGCCGCCGCCTTCGACGAGGCACATATCGGCGCCGCTGGCGGTGTACCCCTGGTGGTCGACCCGGTGTGCGCGTCCATGCACGGCGACCCACTGCTCGCCGTCGACGCCCGCGACACCCTGGTGGAGGTGCTCTTTCCGCGCGCCACCCTGGTGACCCCGAACCTCGACGAAGTGCGCCTGCTGACCGGCATCGACGTTGTCGATCCGGCGACGCAGCAGGCGGCGGCACGGGCGCTGCACGAGATGGGCGCACGCTGGGCACTGGTCAAAGGCGGCCACCTGCGCGGTTCCGAGCGCAGCCCCGATCTCCTCTTCGATGGCAGCACGTTTGCGCAGTTCGATGCCCCGCGGGTGGATACCCCGCACGACCACGGGGCCGGCGACACCCTCGCCGCGGCGGTCGCCGCGGCCCTGGCCCACGGGCTGTCGGTACCCGCGGCGGTTCAGTTCGCTAAGGACTGGGTTACGCGGTGCTTGACCGCCGCCTATCCGCTCGGCGCCGGGCACGGTCCGGTCAGCCCGCTGTGGCGGCTGTCCGCACCGGAGCTGACCGGCTCGCCCTAGCGCCCCCGCTGCTCCAGGACCCGATAGTCGCTCGGGCTGAGGCCGACGATCGCCCGAAACCGGCTGCGGAAGGTGTCCACGGACGCGAACCCACAGCGGTCGGCGACCGCACCCACCGAAAGATGCGGCGACCTCCGCATCGTCGCCTTGGCCGCCTCGACGCGCCGCTCAGCGATGAGGCCGGCCAGGGACTGGTCGGCACCTTCGAAGGCCCGATAGAGGTGACGCCGCGAGACATAGAGTTCCGCGGCAATCGACTCGACGTCGAACTGCGGCTCGGAATAGTTGCGCTCAATAGCCGCCAAGGCCGCCTCCCGCAGCAGCACCGGGCTGTCGCCGATCAGCGCCGTCGATCCGGCCAGACCGCCGAGCGCGTTGATGATGACTTCGACCGCGGCGAGTTCGTCGTCGGCATCGGTGTGACTACTCGCCTCCCGGACCGCCCGGTTCGCGGCGAAGCGCGCCACGAAGGCGGCGGTCGCCCGCGCCAGCACCGTACCGACAAAGAGCGGAGCCACCTCGAACGTTTCGGTGAGCACCCGCCGTCTACCGAGCAGGTTGGCCGGGAGGATCAGTTCAGCCAGTTCCAGCGGGGTCATCGAGCCGCGCAACGGCGTATCACCGTATTTGGCGATGAACAGCGGCGGATCCTCAACGTTGAGCAGGGTGCTGACCACCAGATCGTCGCCATCCGCCCAGCCCGGACGGTCGCGGGCGGCTCGTTCGTCCCATACTGCCGTCACCGGGGTACGCAGGCTGCACACCGCCTGCCCTGTCTCCACGAGTGGACTGACGTACATGTAGCACTCGAAGTCGTCGGGGATGGTGCGCGCAGCCTGGTCGAATCCGTAGACGACGCGTCCGGCCGCCGCATCGATTCGGAACGTGGGTTCCACCGCCGGATCTCCGCCGAGCGCGCGCAGTCGCTCTTTCCACGCGGCGACCCGCTGCTCGCCCAGTCCGCCCGGACTCGCCTCAGGCAGCGTCCGCGACATCGGCGGAGTTCCAGGGGAGTGACGGCAGCGCGATGGCCGAGGCGACCAGGAAGCAGAGCGCGCCGATGAAGGTGCCCCAGTTGCTCATCGCGGCGTCGACCGTGCTGCCGGAGCTGTTGATGAATCCGCCGACGGCAGCCACACCGAAGGCGATACAGCCGAGGAAGTTGACCTGCCCGGCCCAGAAGTCGACCTTGCGCGGCGAGAAGAAGTCGTTCCCCGAGCGCACAAAGGCAAGGAGCACGAAACCACCACTCAGCAAGAAGGCCACCGAACCGCCCGCATCCGGGTTCCAGACCAGATGCTGCTCGCCCTTGATGGTATTGGGCGCGAGCGCGGCAGTCGTACTGACGTTGAAAAGTAGCGTGCCGAAGAACTGCACAGAGGCCGCCAGCCACTCCGCGCGGAACATCTTGCCCGGGGCGAAGTCGACGGGCACCGTGACCGAACCGCTGCGTACCAGCTGGATCAGGGCCGCGGCGGTAAAGAACCAGGCGCCGAAGAAGTAGCAGAGGTTCGCCGAGAGCGCCCCGGCCGCACTGGCGAAGCCGGGGGCCGATCCGATGGCGAACAGCGCCGAACCGATGATGAAGGACCAACACTGCTTATTCAGCGTGGGCACCAGCAGTCGGTCCCGATGCGCCGGACCGGACGGCGGGGGCGTCGTCGTATCGACGGCCATCAATATGCTCCTCTTCCTGGCGGACACGCCCCTCTCGGGCGCGGGGGCTCCACCGTGTGCGCTCGGTGCCGGGCATCCCGGCAC
>NZ_JBAQWU010000416.1:0-28305 GCF_049299075.1 Gordonia sp. (in: high G+C Gram-positive bacteria) | reverse complement strand
GCCTTCCGCGCTGCGGCCGTCGGCCACGTCGCCTTGGTACGCGATACCTTCTACGACGCCCTGACCGACGACGATGCCACCACTCTGGCGCGCATCATGACCCGCGTCAGCGCTCGCCTGGACCGATGGGAAGAACGATGACCACCTCCGCCACAGTGATCCGCGCGGCCGACCGACTGCACTGGACCAACGAGTGGCTCACCTCCCGGCAGAGTTTCCCCGCCACTGGAAATTACGATCTCTTCGGCAACGCCCACGGCGTGCTGCTCGTGCACAACGACGATGTGGTCGGCCCCGGCGAGGGTCTGGACGCCCACCAGCACCAGAACACCGAGATCCTCACCTGGGTGGTGAACGGCGCGGTGGCGCACCGGGATTCGCAGGACCACGCGGGCGTTCTCCCCGCGGGCACACTCGGATACATGAGCGCCGGTCGCGGCATCACGCACTCGGAGGGAAACGCCGACCGGAGCTACTCGGGAGCGCCGCTGCGGGTGATCCAGATGTGGGTCGCCCCGGACACCGACGGCCTCGATCCAACCCACGCCGAGAAGAGCTTCACCGACGCTCTGGCGAGCGGCGAGCCGGTGGTCGCAGCGTCCGGTCGGCGCGAGCACCGCGGCCACGGCGCACTCCCGATCAGCAACAGGTTCGCCGCGCTGCACCTGGCCCGCCCGCGCAGCGGCCAGCGGGTGTCGTTTCCTGGCGCACCGTTCGGACACTTATTCGTGGTGGACGGGCAGATCAGCGTCGACTCCGTCGGCGTGCTGGCCGCCGGCGACGCCCTCCGCACCGTCGATCACTCGGCACTGGCGGTGACCGCGGCGGCCGACGCCGAGCTGATCTTCTGGGAGATGCACGCCTCGTTTGAGGTCTAACCTCGAGTCCATGAGTTCTCTCGCCGAACGGGTCGCCGCGCAAATGCCCGCCGCCTACGACGACCTCGCCACCGCCGTGGCCTTCGCCTCCATTCATGACGACGCTACGCGCACCGACGCGAACCGGGCATCGGCGGCCTGGGTGGCCGAGCAGTTCGGCGCGCTCGGCTTCGCCTGCGAGGTGATCGACACCTGCGACGGCTCGCAGGCTATCGTCGGCTACCGGGCCGGGCCAGCGGGCAGTCGCACCGTCGCGCTGTATAGCCATCACGATGTGCAGCCCCCCGGTGACGAATCTCTGTGGCGCACACCACCTTTCGGACTCACCAAGCGGGATGGCCGATGGTATGGACGCGGCGCCGCCGACTGCAAAGGCAATGTCGTGGCGCACCTGACCGCCCTGCGCGCGCTCGGCGGCGAGGCCTCATGCAACATCCGGGTCATCATCGAGGGCTCTGAGGAGGCTGGCGGCGAGGGCCTCGACGATCTGGTGCGCCGCCGCCCCGAACTCTTTGACGCCGACCTGATCCTGATCGGCGACACCGGCAACATCGAGGTCGGCGTGCCCACGCTCACCACCAGCCTGCGCGGCGTGGTGAATGTCCGCGTCGAAGTGCGCGCCCTGGCCGGGGCCGTGCATTCGGGCCAGTTCGGCGGGGCCGCACCGGACGCGATGGCCGCCCTGATCGCGCTGCTGGCCACCCTGCGCGATGCCGACGGCAACACCGTGATCGACGGTCTGGAGCACAGTCAGACGTGGACCGGCGCCCCCTACCCCGCCGACCGCTTCCGCACCGACGCCGGCGTGCTGCCCGGCGTGGACGTCCTGGGCTCGGGCACCCCGGCCGATATGTGTTGGGCGCGCCCGGCGGTCAGCGTGATCGGCATGGACGCCCCCAGCATCGCATCGTGCGCGGCCGCGGTGATCCCATCCGCGGCGGCGCTGCTGAATCTGCGGATTCCGCCGGGTGTCGATCCGCAGCAGGCCTACGACGCACTCGCCGCGCACCTGCGCGCGCGCCTCGGGTGGCGCTGCGAGCTGACGGTCACCGCTGACGCGATGGGTGCGCCGTTCGCCCCGGCCACCGACGGGCCCGGTTATACGGCGCTGACCGCCGCAATGCGCGAGGCCTACGACGGCGCCGACGTCGTGCATTCCGGGCAGGGCGGCTCCATTCCGTTGTGCACTGTGCTGTCCGGCGCCGTGCCGACGGCAGAGATCGCGCTGCTCGGCGTGGAGGAGCCGCAGTGTGCGATCCATGCAGCAAACGAGAGCGTCGACCCGGAAGAAATCCGCCGGACCGCGCTCACCGAGGCAATTCTGCTGAGCCGCTACTGAACCAGGCAGTTACCCGCAGGGAAGCCGCCGAGGTTTTTCAGGAGCCACGTGCCGACGCGCGTGACCATCGCATTGCCGTCGGTCAAGGAACCGCTTGTCGGCAGCGCCGCCAGGGCGACACCGTACTGACCGGTCGGTGTGCTGATCACGGCCAGTTGCCGGACCACATTCTTTCCGGTGCCATTGGCGGCCGGTCCCCAGCCGCCCTTCACAGCGGCCGTCACGCCGCGGGCGGCGGGCTTGGCGACGCCCCACTGCTGGTTCGCCGCAACGTGATTCATGTGGTCGAGCACATCGCCAGTGTCCGGGAGGCACGGCAGATGGGCCGCGAAGATGGATTGATCGGCTAGATCCCACTGGGTGAGCCCAGGAAAGCTGTGCGTCAGCTCGGAGGACACTTGGGTGCGCACATCATGCCCCTCGCGCAGCACCGCGGTCACCGCGTCCACCGAGGGTGCGCCGCCGCCGAGGAGGCCCCAGAGTTTCTCGGCAGACTCGTTGTCGCTTAGTTCGATGGCTTTGGCCTCGTCGGCAAGCACTGCGGCCCCGAGCTTGCGCTGCGCGGCGATGGACACCGGCACCTTGAGTGTCGACCAGGCCCGCGCAGTCTTGACCGAACCGAACGACGTCGGAAGGTCACCGCCGACGGGCGTGATCGATACGCCGACCCGGCCCGGCAGCGATGTCGCCATCGACTTGGTGAGCGCCCGGAAACTCTTGTCCAATTCGGCTTTGGACACGACCGGAGCGCCCAGGCTCCCGTTGGGCAGCGCAGGCACGGAAAAGACCTCGGCCGCGGCACTACCGGCCAAGGCCGTACTCGCCACCACTGCGGCTATCGCCGCACCCATCAACCCGCACCGCACCCATGCCACACTGGCCCCTTATGTCACTTGAACAACTTCAGTAACACTAGAGCTGTGGGTCGTTCGGCTCCAGGGCTGAATCCAAATCGAGTCCTAACAGTTGCCGGACGGCATCAACTTGAGGTTCTTCCCAATCCAACGACCGACCTGGTCGAGTGCGGCGATCCCGCTCTCCATCGTCGACTGCTGCGTGTAGGTCGAGAGGGCAAAGGCGATCTGCGAACCATTCTTGCGCGTCAGCACACCGATCTGACGAACCACATACCCACCCGATACCGCAGGACCCCAGCCACCCTTGACGGCCGTCGTGTTCGACGCGATCGACTCGATGCCCCAGTTCTGATTGCCGGCCACCTGGCCCATCAACCCGACCACATGCTCCGAACCTGGCAGACACGGCAGGTTCGCAGTAAAGGTCGCCGCATCGTCGAGCGCCCACACCGTCTGCCCGAAGATGGTGAACTCCGCGCGTCGCCGCTCAGCAGGCACCTCGGTCTTCGTGTCCTTGCCCTCGCGCAGAATGCCGGTCACTGCTTCCGCAGCCTGTTCCGGTGTTCCCAGGGAGGCCCAGAGCGTCTCCGCAGAGGCGTTGTCGGAGTTGATGATCGCAGTGGTCTCAGCAGCGGAAATACCGTTCGCCCGTTGCGCAGCGAGCGCGAGCGGCACCTTGATCGTCGACCACGCCACCTGCGAGACCTGATCGCCCATGCTGACCACTTCTCCTCCACCGACGGCCGCAATCGATATCCCCACCGGCTGCGCCAACTCCGCTCGGAACTCGTCGTAACTCGCCATCAGCGCAGTGGGGTCACCGGCTGACGGCTTCGGCTTCGGCTTCGATGACGACTTCGGCGACGATTCGGCCGACGGCGAGACAGCAGGAGATCCGGTCACCGTCACCACCTCGGTCGCCGTAGGGACCGACGACGGACCGCTGGAACAGCCCACCAGTCCGGCGCCGACGATCATCCCGGCGAGTATCGCGCTACCGGCGCGCAGCAAGGCACGTCCTGACAAGATTCTGCACTCCTGAAATATCAGTAGATGTGGACCACTGCGTTGTTACCACCGTGACAGGTCACCACACCGGACGGCTCGGCCGCGCACGTCATCACGTACCACTGACCGGTGACTGGGCTCTGCGCATTCACGGTCCGAGTCTGCCCCATGGGCCCGGCCGCCAGATACGAACGGCGCACCTCGACGGCGAACGGACACGTGGTTACGTCAGTCCCGGCCGCGGCTCCCTCGCCGCACACCCTGGATCCGGGCGGCGGGCCCACTGGCTGCGGTGCGGCCTGCGTCGGAGCAACTGTACTGGTCATCGTCGTCGTCGACGGTCCGGCGACGACGCTGCCCTTGTCGCGGAAGCCCAAGTAATAGATGCCCACGCCGATCAGCGCGGCGACCAGCACACCGATCAATCCGGCCAGCAGCATCTGCGTGCCATTCATCGACTTCTCTGGCGGCACCTGCTGGTAGACCGGTCCCGAATACTGCTGGGGGCCGGAATACTGCTGGGGCCCGGAATACTGGGGACCCGACGGGTACTGCGGCTGCAACTGCGGCACCGGACCGGACGCGCGCACAGCCGTCTGTTGGTACAGCGGCACCGTGCCCGGGTTCGGCGCCGGGATGAAGGTCGTCGCCGATTCCCCGCCGATCGCCTGGCGCGCAGCCACCCCGAGGTCGCGCGCGGCCGGGTAGCGCTGGGCCGGATCCTTGGCGAGGCCGCGGGCGACGACTGGATCCAGGCTCGCCGGCACCGCCGGGTTCACCGCGCTGACTGGCGGCGCGTCGTTGAGCACGGTCGCCTTGATCACCGCGCTCACCGTCTCACCGTGGAAGGGCGGACGCCCGGTGAGCAACTCATACAGCACCGCGCTCAGCGCGTACACGTCCGAAGCCGACGAGACCGGAGCGTTGTCGAACTGCTCGGGCGCCAAATACGCCGTCGAGCCGATGGCCGTACCGGTCTTAGTGAGGCCGGAGTCGGCGCCGTCGTGGGCGATGCCGAAGTCCACCAGGTAGGCGAAGCCGTCCGGTGTCACCAGGATGTTCTCCGGCTTCACATCGCGGTGTACCAGACCGGCCGCATGCGCGGCGTCGAGGGCTGAGCCCACTTGTTCGACGATGCCGATGGCCTGCTCCGGCGCCAGCGCGCCGGAGCGGAGCAGCAGTTGCCGGGCGTTCTCACCCTCCACCAGACGCATATCCAGATACAGGGTGCCGTCAATCTCGCCGAAGTCATGGATCGGAATGATGTGCGGCTCGCCGAGTCGCGCCACCACCTGGCACTCGCGACGGAAGCGCTCGGCGAAGGTACCGTCGTCGGTCCCACTGCCGCCCAGGAGTTTCAGCGCGACGTCGCGATCGCGCACCGTATCGTAGGCGCGGTAGACCGCGCCCATGCCGCCGCGCCCGATTAGCGCGTCCAAGCGGTATTGCCCGAATTGTGTGCCCACCCGGTCGTTCACTGCACTGTCCTCCACTGGCCCATCCCGAGAATCGCCATCACCAGTTGCTTTTCCGCGCGCCTCACCAGGGCCTCCTCCGTTGCGGGTCGACCGTCCCCGTCGAGCAAGTCTGCCACCGCCGTCATCATGATGCTGACAATCAGGTCAGCCGCGACCTCCAAATCGTCCGCTTCCCACGCCGCGAGTTGCGGGATGCGGGCCAGATCGATGGCCAATTCCCGAGAGAATAGGCGAAGCTCAGTGTTAATGGCGCGCCGCACCTCGGCGACGCCGCCGTGCTGTTCGCGGACCAGGAACTGAAACTTGGCCTCCTCGGCCCGCACCTGGCGCAGCAGGATAGTCAGCGACTCTCGCGCGATCGGTAGACCGCTGTTGGCCAGATCGCGTCGGCCCTCACGCAGCGCACGCCTCAGCACACGCATCGAGTCCTCCACCAGCGTGACGCCGAGATCCTCCATCGAGGCGAAATGCCGGTAGAAGGCGGTAGGCACGATACCCGCCCCGCGGGCCACTTCGCGCAGCGAAAGGCTGCCGAAAGAACGGTCGTCCACCAGATCGATGGTGGTGTCGAGCAGCGCCTGGCGCGTCTGCTCCTTTTTCGCCGCACGCGAACCACCAGTCACCAACCCAGTCTAAGGGGTGATGGCCGACACATGAACATCGCTTGCGCCTATCGCTACAGCTGTGCGATTCTTTGAGAGTACATCCGTACACCGAAGGAGTAAGAACCATGACAAGCCGACTCGCGAGCCTCCTCGGGAACTTGGTCGAAGCTACGGCGACTCCGTACCCGGTGGACCGCTATCTGGAGTTCGTCAACCCGATGCTGACGTGGCGCGAGACTCGCGCCAAGGTGGTCGGCCGAGAGTTGCAGACCAACCGCACCGTCACCCTGACCCTCGCGCCGACGCGCCAGTGGAAGGGCCACACCGCCGGACAATATGTCGAGGTCAGCACTGTTGTCGACGGTGTCCGCCACCGCCGCTTCTTCTCTCCCGCCAATGCCGCACAGAGCCACACTGCCATTGAACTGACCGTCACCGCCCACGACGACGGATTCATCTCGCAGCACCTACGCGAGCACGTAGCCGTCGGTGACGTATTGGGCCTGGGCGAGGCCACCGGCCAGTTTGTCCTGCCCGCGGAGCGTCCCGAACGCACCATCCTGGTTAGCGGCGGCAGCGGGATTACACCTGTTATCTCAATGCTGCGAACGCTCGCCACCGAGGGACACCGCCAGCCGGTCACTCTCGTGCACTACGCGCGGACCGCCGAGGACGTTCCCTACGCCGCCGAGCTGGCAGCCCTGGCCGACGCCCACGACAACATCGACGTGCACCTGCATTACACGCGCACCACCGACCGCAGCCACTTCATTGCGGCTCACCTCGACGGCCTCGTCGACGCCGACGGTGCACAAGTGTTCCTGTGCGGCCCGCCGACGCTGATGTCAGCCGTCAGTGCGGACCTGGCCGATCGCGGCCTGTCCGCGCGCCTGCACAGCGAAGCCTTCACCATCGACACCGCCCCGGTGATCGACCCGAACCAGCCCATCACCGGCACCCTCACCTACTCAACGACCGAGACGACGAGCGAGAACGACGGCCGCACCATCCTGGAACAAGCCGAAGCCGCCGGCCTGCAGCCCGAATACGGCTGCCGCATGGGTATCTGCTTCTCGTGCACCGCCGTCCGCAAGTCCGGCTGCACCCGCAACATCCTGACCGGCGAACTCGACTCGGAGACCGATCAGCAAATCCAGATCTGCGTCAACGCTCCCGTCGGCGACGTCGACATCGAACTGTAGAAGGACACCACCATGACCACGCAGACCACGACCACACAGACCACGACCACACAGCCCATCGAAGTGAACTTGACCGCGCAGCAGGTCGAGGAGATCGGCGCCGAGCTCGACGCGATCCGCACCCGGGTCGTCGAGTCACTCGGCCAAGCGGACCGCGACTACATCTACAAGATCATCGAGATCCAGCGAAAGCTGGAATTCGCTGGTCGCGCAGCGATGTATGTCCCGTTCCTCCCGCCGGTGTGGCTCGCTGGCGTCGCCTCGCTGGGCGCCGCCAAGATCCTGGACAATATGGAGATCGGCCATAACGTCATGCACGGCCAGTACGACTGGATGCGCGAGGACACCTACAACTCGCGCGAGTTCGACTGGGACAATGTGGTGCCCGGTGAGCAGTGGAAGCACAGCCACAACTATCTGCACCACACGTTCACCAACGTGATCGGCGAAGACCGCGACGTCGGCTACGGCATTCTGCGCATGACCCGAGACCAGAAGTGGAACCCCTACTACCTGGGCAATCTCGGCTACGCGACCGCGCTCATGCTGCTCTTCGAGTGGGGCGTCATGCTGCACGATCTCGAGGTGGAGAACGTGTTCGCGGGTAAACGCAAGTGGACCGATATCAAGGGCCTGGTCAAGGGCATGTGGCGCAAAGCAAGCAAGCAGGTCGCCAAGGACTACATCATCTACCCGGCGCTGACCGGACCGTTCTTCGTCACCACTCGGCTCGGCAACGCCGGCGCGAACCTGATCCGCAATGTCTGGACGTTCTCGATCATCTTCTGCGGCCACTTCCCCACCGGCGCACAGACCTTCTCCAAGGAGGAGACCGCGAACGAGACCAAGGGTGAGTGGTACCTGCGCCAGATGCTCGGTTCGGCCAACATCACCGGCGGCAACCTGTTCCATATCATGAGCGGTAACCTGAGCCACCAGATCGAACACCACCTGTACCCCGACGTACCTGCCAACCGGTACCCGGAGATGGCGCGCGAGGTCGAGGCACTGTGCGAGAAGTACGATCTGCCCTACAACACTGGAAGCCTGTCCCACCAGCTCGGCTCCACGTGGCGCAAGATCGCCAAGCTGTCGCTGCCGAATACGATGACTTCCGACGACAACAACGTGGTGCTGAACATCGAGCGCCACGCGGCGGGCGCCAAGGCGACTCGCTCGGAGCGGGTCGCGTAGCGTCGTAGGGAGCACCCCGAAGGAGTACACCGTGGTCAGCAAACTGGAACGCAATAAAGACCTTCTGCAAGAGGCCGTGCAGAACACCGCGCACCGGGTCGGTTCGATCGCGTCGATCATCACCACTGCCGTCGTCGACGTCACCCGCGAGATCGGCGACCTGGTCAGCGACGGTTTCGAGATGCGCGAGGCCGCGAAGGCCGCCAAGCGCGCCGACCAGCCTGTGCTCGTGGAAGCTGAGCTCATCGACGAGCCGGAGTTCGACGACCGGGAACTGCGCTGACACCAGCGCAGGACGTGCTGCGGACCGTCTTCGGCTACGACACGTTCCGTGGGCACCAGGAGCAGATCGTCGAGCAGGTGGTCGGCGGCGGCGACGCCGTCGTCCTGATGCCGACCGGCGGCGGCAAGAGCCTCTGCTATCAGGTGCCGGCGCTGGTGCGTGAGGGCTGCGCGATCGTCGTGTCCCCGCTCATTGCGCTCATGGCTGATCAGGTCGGCGCGCTGCAGCAGCTCGGGGTGCGGGCGGCCTACCTCAACTCGACGCAGACCTTTGACCAGCGGCTCGCCGTCGAAGAAGCCTTCCTGTCGGGGGACTTAGATCTGCTTTACATCGCGCCCGAACGGCTCAGCGGGCGGGCGACGCGGGAGTTCCTGGCCCGCGGCACGCTCAGCCTGATCGCGATCGACGAGGCGCACTGCGTCTCGCAGTGGGGCCACGACTTCCGGCCCGACTATCTCGCCCTCGGCGAGCTGGCCGAGCTCTGGCCCGACGTACCTCGGATCGCCCTGACCGCGACGGCCACCGACCGCACACACCGGGAGATCACCGAACGCCTGCACCTGCAGCGCGCACAGCACTTCGTGGCGAGCTTCGACCGGCCCAACATCGCCTACCGAATCGTGCCGAAGAACCGGGTGCAGCAGCAGTTGCTCGAGTTCATCCGCACCGAGGGATTCGAGGACGGCGTCGCGCTCACCGGCATCGTCTATGCGCTGAGCCGCAAGAGCGTCGAGAAGATCGCGAAGTTCTTGGGCGACAACGGAATCGATGCGATGCCGTATCACGCGGGGATGGACCCGGCGAGGCGCGAGTCAACCCTGCGACGTTTCTTGCGCGACGACGGCGTAGTGGTGGTGGCGACCATCGCCTTCGGCATGGGGATCGATAAACCGGACGTCCGCTTCGTCGCCCACGTCGACCTGCCCAAAAGCGTCGAGGGCTACTACCAGGAGACCGGTCGCGCCGGCCGCGACGGTCTGCCGTCGGTGGCGTGGATGGCCTATGGCCTCGCCGATGTGGTGCAGCAGCGTCGGCTCATCGATATGGGTGACGGTGATCAGGCCCACCGGATGGCGCAGGGCCGACTGCTCGACGCCATGCTCGCGCTGTGCGAGACCGCCAGCTGCCGGCGCGTGCAGTTGCTGCGCTATTTCGGGCAAGAGATCGCGCCGTGCGGCAACTGCGATACCTGCCTGAATCCGCCGCGGACCTGGGACGGCACCGTCGCCGCGCAGAAGGCGCTGAGCACGGTGTGGCGGCTGCACAACGAGTTCAATGGCCAACGCTACGGCGCCGGGCATTTGATCGACGTCTTACTCGGCAAGCCCAATGCGCGGATCGAGCAGCATGGGCATCGTCGACTGTCCACGTTCGGTATCGGCGAGGAGTTGACCGCCCGGCAGTGGCAGGGTGTCTTCCGGCAGCTGATCGCCCAAGGATATCTGGCCCCGCACGGCGAGTACGGCGTCCTGACGCTCACCGAGTCGTCGGGCGATGTGCTGCGTGGCGCGGTCACCGTCACCTTCCGCACCGAACCCGAACAGACCCGCACCCGGAGCCGGTCCGCCGGATCCAAGCGGACGGCCCCGGCACTCTCTGAGGATCAGGCCCCGGCCTTCGAGGCCTTGCGTCGCTGGCGCACCTCGGTCGCCACGGAGGCTGGCATTCCGCCGTACACCGTCTTCCACGACAAGACCCTCGTCGCCATCGCCGAACTCCGGCCCGCCACTACCGACGAACTGTTGACGGTCTCCGGCATCGGCGCCGCCAAGGCCGAGAAGTACGGCGAGGCGGTCCTGGAAGTGCTCGCCACCGTCGCCTCGGCCTGACCCTTCGACAAGCTCAGGGAGCAAAATCCGCCCCGCCCAGGGAGCAAAACCCGCCCCGTGAGCCTGCCGAAGGCTCCGGCGGGACGCGCTGGCGGTTCCTCGACAGACCGGGCAAGAGGTCGTACCTCCCCGAGATCAGCGCCTCCTTCTTCGCCCGAGACCAACCATGGAGCTTCCGCTCCAGGCCATAGGCGTCACCGATGCTCGGGCACTCCTCACTGAACACCAGCTCAACGGGCAGTCGTCTGCTGGTGAAGGCCGAGCCTTTGCCGCTCTGGTGCTGCTCTATCCGCTGCGCCAAGTTGCGAGTACTACCGACGTACAGTCGGCCATCACCGCAGCGAAGGATGTAGACGTACGCGCTCATCCCCCAAGGATGAATCCGGTGAATGGCCTCGACAATAGCGCCGTCCACAGGACCCCCGGTCGGCGGAGGCTTATCCACAGGAGTAACCCTTCGACAAGCTCAGGGGGCGGAACGGACCCTTCGACAAGCTCAGGGAGCGGGACAGTCGCAGGGGGGGAGTGGCCCCGCCGCCTGAGCTTGTCGAAGGCTCCGGCGGGGACTTGGCGTCACCGTGAGCGCAACCCTGGGGCCGGGCGCGGGGTGGACGTAGAGTGGGGCGTTCGCTGGATTCGGAGGCACAAGTGACGGACGTCTTTACACAGGTCGATAGCAGCATCGCGGTCGATCGGCAGCCCAGCGGCTGGCAGCGCGCTTTCGCGTTCCCCAACCCGGTCAACGATTACGCGGCCCGCACGACGGCGGGGCTGGTGATCGTGCTGGCAATCGCCGCCATCGTCGTCAACCAATGGTGGCTGTACGCGATTCTGGCGCTCGGCTTCGCGTTGCGCGTGGCTGGCGGTCCGCGGTACTCCCCGTTCGGCCGCCTCGCCGTGCACGTGATCGTGCCGAACGTGGTCAAGAAGGAGAAGATCGTTCCCGGTCCGCCGAAGCGATTCGCACAGACCGTCGGTCTGGCGTTCTCGACCACTGCCGTGATTCTGTCGCTACTCGACTTCGGCCTGGCCGCCCAGATCGTCGTCGGTGCGCTGATCGCCGCCGCATTCTTGGAGTTCGCCTTCGGCTTCTGCCTCGGCTGCGTGGTCTTCGGCTATCTCCAGAAGGCTGGCGTCATCCCCGACTCGGTATGCGAGGCCTGCGTCCGCTGACCTGACCGCGGTCGCGGAGCGCCCTCAGCGGTCTCAGCGGTCTCCAAGCAAACTCGGAGCACAGTGGTTGGTATGTCTGAATACCGTCTCCCGGCTGGCGCCCTTCTCGCCGGCATCGTCGTCTTGGGTGCCGTGGCCGTCGCCGCTCACCCTGCGCCCTTCGCCATCGACAGCGCAATGCTGTACGACGCACTGTCGGCCCGAACTCCCGCCGTGACCAGTGCGGCTGAATTCCTTAGTCTGCTGTTCAGTCCGGTAGCCATGTTGGCGTGGATCGCGGCCGCCGCCATTTCCCTCGTCGCCGTCGACCGAAATTGGTTTCGCGCCATCCAACTGGTCGCCGTCTGCGGCGTCGCGGCAGTCGTGACCGAGGCGATCAAATGGCTGGTGGATCGACCTCGCCCCGGTTCGTCGTTCCGGGTGGACGAGGCCGAGTCGGCAATGTCGTATCCCTCCGGTCATGTGAGCGGAACCGCCGCCCTGGCCTTCGGCCTGGTGTTCGTCGTGGGTGCCGCCTGGCCGAAGTGGGCGCAGGCGATCGCCGCGCTCGCGGCCCTGGCGTTCACGACGTTGTGCGCGGCGACCAGGGTATATCTGGGTGCCCACTGGGTCACCGATACCATCGCGGGCGGTCTGCTGGGGCTTGCCGCGGCCTTGGCCGTCCCGCCGCTAGTGACGAGTACCCTCGACCGCATGTCATCAGCTCCGGCCCGGCTCCGTGCGTAGCGCGGCCGGGCCGGTTCGCCGACGCCTCACCCTGGTGGCGACGGCACTGGTCACCGTCGCCTTGGCCATTGCTGCCGGGCTGATCCTGTTGATCCTGCACAGTGTGCTCACCGCATCCGCCGACGACGCGGTCCGGGCCCGCGCTGCGCAACTGTCGACGGCCCTGCGCACCGAGCCGGTGTCCGAGCTCGATCCGTCGATGCTCACCACGACGGGCGACGTCGATATCATCCAGTTACTCGGTGCCGACGGCGGCGTTCTGCACAGCACCCATCCCGCGCCCGCACTCACCGGGGCGCTCGCCCCGGGCCAACAGTCCGCGCACGACGACGTCGAGGTGCCGTCCGCCGACGGCGACGCCGACTACCGGGTTTTCGCCGAAGGCGTGCGCACCCCGAGCGGCGACGTGACGGTAGTAGTCGCGACCGCCACTGCGCCGATCCACCGAACACTGGCGGTGGTGGCCGTCTTGTGCTGCATCGCCTTTCCGATCATCGTCGGAGCGATGGCCTTTCTGACCTACCAGCTCGTCGGCCGAACTCTCGCGCCGATCGATTCGATGCGGGCCCGCGTTGAATCGATTTCCGGCGGCGACCTTTCGCAGCGCCTCCCGGTACCGGAGACGCACGACGAGGTGGCCGACCTGGCCGTCACCATGAACGCCATGCTCGGCCGCGCCGAGTCGGCGCGGCTGCAACAAACCCAGTTCATCAACGATGCATCGCACGAACTCAACAGTCCGCTCACCTCGATCGTCGGGCTGCTCGATCTCGCTGCTGCCACCGATCAGCCTATCGATCTGGATACCGTCCGCACCTTCCTGCTTCCCGAGGCCCTGACCCTGCAGCAGCGGATCGACGACCTCCTGTTTCTCGCGCGCGCCGACGAACGCGGCGTCCCGCTCCGCACTGAAGTGGTCGATCTCGGCGCTCTCGTCGGAGCAGCCGCCGAGCATCTGCGCACCAGCACCGACCTGTCCGTCGACGCCCTCCTGATTCCGGCACTCGTCGTCGGCGATCCGCGTCAGTTGACCCGCGCACTGCGCAACTTGACCGACAACGCGGCGGGGCACGCCACCAGCCGAATCGTGCTGTCGATGAGAGCGAACGACGACGCCAAGCAGGTGAGCGTTCGCGTCGCCGACGACGGTCCTGGGATACCGGTGGCGGACCGCACCCGCGTCTTCGATCGATTCGTCCGGCTGGACGCCGCGCGCGCACACCGCACCGGCGGTTCGGGCCTGGGCCTGCCCATTGTCGCCGAGATCGCCCGGGCACACGATGGCACCGTCTCGGTCATCGACGGCGATACCCGCGGCGCTACCCTCGCCCTGACGTTGCCGATGCTGGACCCGAATCAGCC
This sequence comes from Gordonia sp. (in: high G+C Gram-positive bacteria), assembly GCF_049299075.1. GTDB lineage: Bacteria > Actinomycetota > Actinomycetes > Mycobacteriales > Mycobacteriaceae > Gordonia. The sequence goes on along the minus strand of NZ_JBAQWU010000416.1, from coordinate 14,371 downwards.
GCCATCGTCGGCGAGCCGATAGCCGCGCCCCCGCACCGTTTCGATCGAAGCCCTGCCGAACGGCACGTCGATGCGCTGCCGCAGATAGCTGATATAGACCTCGACGACGTTCTCCGACCCCGCGTAGTGCAAATCCCATACCGCGTCGAGAATGGCGGTCTTGCTCCGTACCACGCCCTTGTTCCGCAGGAGGAACTCGAGCAGCGCATACTCGCGCGGTGTGAGAGCCACCACGGTGTCACCCCGCTGGACGATGTGCGCGGCCGGGTCCAGCAGCAGGTCACCGGCCCGCAGGATCGCCGGACGTGCGGGCGCGCCGCGGCGCATCAGCGCGCGGATCCGGGCCATCAGGACGACAAAGGAGAATGGTTTCGTCAGGTAGTCGTCGGCACCCATATCGAAAGCATCCGCTTGGTCGTATTCGCCGTCCTTCGCGGTCAGCATCAGTACCGGCGTCCAGTCTTCCCGCGACCGCATCGCGCGCACTACTTCATAGCCGTTGCGCCCCGGCATCATGATGTCGACGATCGCGATGGCATAGTCGAAAGACGCGAGTTGATCGAGCGCCGTCACACCGTCGCCGACGACGTCGACCGACCAGCCTTCCGCGACCAGCATCCGGCGCACTGTCTCCGCGATGCCGGGATCGTCGTCGGCCACCAGAATGCGCACCGGCGTGCTCAGGACGTGATTCCGAGGGCGATGCCGTCGAGGATGTCATGCTCGGACACCACCAGCTCGGTGAGGCCCGCGCGCCGGGAAAACTGGTGTGCCAGCGCGAGCGTCACCAGCGAGCCGCCGCCGATCACGTCCACGCGGCCGGCATGCATCGGGCCCAGCACGGCGCGCTCGGCGCGGGTGGCGGCCAGCAGCTCGCGGCACACCGTCTCGATCTCGGTGAGCGGATGCCGCGACAGGTGGATCGCCTCGGGGTCGTACTCGTCGAGTCCGAGGGCCAGCGCGGCGATCGTGGTGAGGGTGCCGGCGACGCCCACCCAGGTGCGGACACCGTCCAGCGGTACCGCCTCGAACGCGGGCGAAAGACGCTGCGCCACAAAGGCTTCAGCCTCGGCGATCTCCACCGCTGTCGGCGGATCGGAGTGCAGCGAATGCTCGGTGAGGCGGACGCAGCCGATGTTGGCCGAGTAGGCCGCGTCAGCGGTGACGATCTCGGTGCTGCCGCCACCCAAGTCGGTGACCGCAAACGGGCCCTGCGCCGGATCCAGACCGCCGACGGCGCCGCGGAAGCTCAACGCGGCCTCTTCTTCACCGGAAATCACTTCGGCGACGGCCCCTGCCGCCACCTGACCGAGCAACTCCGCGGTCATCGCAAAGAACTCATCACGGTTGCTCGCATCCCGGGTCGCTGACGTCGCGACCATCCGAACCCGTTGCACCCCCGCCGATTTCATCTGCTCGACGTAGTCGGCCAGCGCCGCACGGGTGCGCGCTATCGCTTCGGTCGTGAACTGTCCGGTCGCGTCGACGCCCTCACCGAGACGGACCACCCGCATCTCCCGCACGACATCCACCAGGCCTCCCCGGCCATCGACGTCAGCGATCAGCAAGCGGATGGAGTTGGTACCGCAATCGACGGCGGCGACGCGGGTGTCACCCATCAGCAGGCTGAGCATCTGCGGACGGCCAGTCGCCGGGCACGGCGATCCCGCGCAGCTTCTCCACATCGGCCAGTAGTGCGACGGTCTCATCGCCCAGCGGGTTCACCCCGGGACCTTTGGCGAGCGCATGGGCAGCCAGCACGTGCAGGCATTTGACCCGGTCGGGCATGCCGCCGCCGGCGAAGTCGGTGCCGAGCGACTCGATGGCGTCACGTTCGGCCAGGTAGCTCTCGTAGGCGGCGCGATACGCGGCAGCGAGCTCGGTGTCGTCGAGCAGTCGTGCGCTCATCTCGCGCATCACGCCAGCCGATTCAAGGCGGCTGCACGCGGCGGTGAGCCGCTGATCGGTCAGGTAATACAGCGTCGGAAACGGGGTGCCGTCGGGCAGCCGGGGCGCCGTCTTGACCACCGCAGGCTGGCCGTCGGGCGTGACATAGCTGACCGCCAGCACGCCGCGCGGCTCCCGACCCAGTTGACCGGCGATCACCTCGAGTTCGGCTTGACTAATGCTCACTTGCCCTCCGGCGGCGTGGACAGTGCATCCCACAGATTCGAATACCACGGATTGGCGGCGTATTCGCGCGCCTTCTGCTGGTCGGAGGCCTGCTGTTCGCGCGCCGGATAAGTGAGGACCACGGGCTTCTCCCCCGGCATGACGTACTGCAGCCGTTCACGCGCCTGCCGTTCGACGTAGGCGGGGTCGTTCAGTTCGGTGACGCGCCGCTGATAGTTGCCGACGTCCTGGGTCAGCGACGCATTGTCGGCCTCGAGCCGATCGAATTCCGCACGCTGGGTCAGGTACGTGCGCATCGGTACCGCAAGCGTCAGCGCGAGCATCACGAATACGAGCATGCTGATTGCAGCGCGTTTAGCGTTCACCGCGCCGAGCCGCTGGATCAGATTGAGCTTCGGCGCAGCCTCGTCGACCACAGCCTCGTCGACCACAGCCTCGTCGAGCACAGCAGCAGCGCCAGCCCGGGGTCGGCGCAGCGCGGGACGGGTCGCCCCACCCCGCTTGCCTCGCCCGGACTCGCTCGCTGCCATCTCTCTAGCTAAGCACGCTCAGGCGGTGAAACGCGGGAACGCCTCGGCACCCGCGTAGCGAGCCGCGTCACCCAGACCCTCTTCGATGCGGAGCAGCTGGTTGTACTTCGCGACGCGCTCGGAGCGGGCCGGGGCACCGGTCTTGATCTGGCCGCAACCGCACGCGACGGCGAGGTCGGCGATCGTGGTGTCCTCGGTCTCGCCGGAACGGTGACTCATCATGGTCGCGTAGGCAGCGTTGTGCGCCATGGTGACCGCGTCCAGGGTTTCGGTCAGCGTGCCGATCTGGTTCACCTTCACCAGCAGCGCGTTGGCGATGCCCTTCTCGATGCCTTCGGCCAGGCGCTCGGGGTTGGTGACGAATAGGTCGTCGCCGACCAGCTGCACCTTGTCGCCGATCGCCTCGGTCAGGGCGGCCCAGCCAGCCCAGTCGTCCTCCGATAGTCCGTCCTCAATCGAGACGATCGGGTAGTCGGCGATCAGCTTCTGGAAGATGGCGACCATCTCGTCGGCGGTACGGCCCTTGCCTTCCAGCTGGTACAGGCCGTCGCGGTAGAACTCGGTCGAGGCCGTGTCCAGGGCGACGGCGATGTCAGTGCCGAAGGTGAAACCGGCCTGCTCCACGCCTTCGGCGATGGCCGCCAGAGCTGCCTCGGTGTTCGGCAGATCGGGGGCGAAGCCGCCCTCGTCGCCGAGCGCGGTGCTCATCCCCTGCTTGTGCAGGACCGACTTGAGCGAGTGGTACACCTCGGCACCCCAGCGCAGGGATTCACGGAAGTTCGGCGCACCGATCGGCGCGATCATGAACTCCTGGAAGTCGATGCCGTTGTCGGCGTGCTCACCGCCGTTGATGATGTTCATCATCGGCACCGGCAGCAGGTGCGCGTTGGCGCCACCGACGTAGCGGAACAGCGGCAGTCCGGCCGACTCGGCGGCGGCCCGGGAGACGGCCAGCGAAACACCGAGCGTGGCGTTTGCACCGACGCGCCCCTTGTCCGGGGTGCCATCGGTCTCAATCAGGATCTGATCGACGATGCGCTGGTCGTCGGCGTCCAAACCGACGACAGCGGGGGCCAGATCGTCGAGCACAGCATTCACCGCTTTGCTGACGCCCTTGCCGCCGTAGCGATCGCCGCCGTCACGGAGTTCCACTGCCTCATGCTCACCGGTGGAGGCACCGGATGGCACGGCCGCACGCGCAAAGGTCCCGTCGTCCAGCAGCACCTCGACCTCCACGGTCGGATTACCGCGCGAGTCCAGAATCTCTCGTGCGCCCACCTGCTCGATAATTGCCACTGCCAGCCCCATTCGCGAGAGTTGTGATTACCTGCTCCAGCCTAGGTCATTCACGGGCGCGCAGTCGTAGCGGTTCGGGGAGTTCACCCTCGGCGATCACCGCCGCATTGCTGGCCTTTGTGTTGGCGGCCCAATCCAGCCTGGACCGATACATCCCCGCCGTCTATTGGGCGACGGTGCTGCTGATCAGCATTGCCGGGACGCTGATCACCGACAACCTGACCGATGCGGTCGGCATTCGCGATCGCTCTCGCCGTCGTCTTCTACTGGCTGGCCGTGCTGGTCACCTTTGCGCTCGGTACCGCGGCGATCGGCCTGATCTCCGCCGCCTACCGAGGGTTGAGGCTCGGTGCGGTACCGGCGTTCTGGGCGGCCTACATCATCACCCGCCCGTTGGGGGCGTCGGCCGGGGACTTGCTGACTGCGCCGAGGAGCAGCGGCGGTCTGGGACTGAACTCCACGGTGGTGAACGTGGTCTTCCTCGGGACGATCATCGTCCTGGTCAGCTATCTCTCGCGCAGCCGCGTCGATCAGCTCGACCAGGCTCAGTAACGAAGGTTGATGGCGTACGCATTCGCGTGGTTCCGTACGCGAATCAGGTACGGCCGGGAGCTGTTATAGGTGAGAATCGCCTTCTCCCAGCCTTCTTGGGTCGTCATGTCCCCGCCGGCCGCGTCGCACAGGTAGCGTGCCGCAGACAGCGCCGCATCGTCGATGTTGTCCGGATCGGCCACTCCGTCGCCGTTGGCGTCGACGCCGAAGCGCGCCCAGGTCTCCGGGATGAACTGGAACGGGCCCATCGCACGGTCGTAGGTGACATCACCGTCGAGCCGGCCGCCGTCGGTGTCCTTGATCTCCCAGTTACCGCGGGTGCCGTCGAGCGCCATGCCGCGGATCCGCGGGCGCACGTCGCCTGTCGGTCCCACGTCGGAGCCGCGGTACTGGCCATGTTTGCTTTCCACTCCGGCGATGCCGGCCAGCGTGGTCCAGGAAATCCCGCACTCGGGGTACTGCTGGCGCTGAACTTCGGCGGCGTTTCCGTAAGCCTCCAGGGACGTGACCGGAATTCCGGTCTCGTTGGCGATGGGCTCGGCCCATTCCCGCATCCTGTCGGCGGTGCGGCCGGGGGCGTGGATGTCGATGGCCGGCTGGGTGATGCCGGGGAGCGGTGGGGTGTCTTCGGGGATGTCCGACTGACCGAAGGGCAGAGAACACCCCGTCGCCACCAGGGCGACGCAGCCGAGCACGAAGGGCGCTAACGCCTGCCTCTTCACCGCGTCGCTCCTCTCCGAACAATCTGGCCTCACCGAGGTGGCCCTGCCGAGCCTCCCACACCAAGTGGGTAACGCCGCAAATCCTCGATGAGTTCCCGTGGCGTATCTCACCGGCAAGCTCAGTGCGATGAGCAGCACGCCCTCTCCGCGTGGCCGGGATCGGCGCGAGGAACTGCTCGATGCGTTCCACACGCTGGCCAAACCGTTGCTTCCCACGTTTTTCGCCACCATCTCGGCGCGCTGGGTAGAGCCGGAGGTCGCCGAGGCGATCGGACCACTCGGCATCTGAACGCAAGCGCGCGCTCGGCGCGGCACGCGCTAAGCTGAGCCGACCCAAAGTTAGGAAAACCTAACCGTATCGGACAAATGACAGGAGGCGCGCAAATGACACTGCTGCTCGCGGATGGCACGCCGTCGGTCGTCACGCAGATGTTCGGTAGTGGACTGATCGGTGTGCGCGAGGGCCTGGAGGCAGGCATCGTCGTCATGGTCCTGATCGCTTTCGCCGTGAAATCCGATCGTCGCGATGCATTGAAGTGGATCTGGGCCGGCGTGATCGCCGCGCTCGCCATGACCATCGGCACGTTTCTGATCATCCAGTTCGGGACGTCGACCATCTCCAGCCTGACCGCCGAACTGATCGCCGGGCTCGCCTCCCTGGTGGCCGTCGCCATCGTCACCTCCATGCTGCTGTGGATGCGCACGGCCGCCGCGCACCTGTCCGGCGACCTGAAATCCGGGTTGGGCTCAGCGCTGGAAGTGGGCGGTCTGGCCATCTTCGGGCTGGCCTTCCTGGCCGTCGGCCGGGAGGGCTTCGAGACCGCACTGCTAATGGTCGGCTACGCCGAGAGTGTGTCCGGCGGCGTGTGGCCGCTGGTCGGGCTGCTGGCCGGCATCGCCGTCGCCGCACTCCTGACGTTCCTGCTGTACCGCGGTGCCATCAGCATCAACTTCAACAAGTTCTTCACCTACACCGGACTGTTCCTGATCGTCGTGGCCGCCGGCATCCTCTCCTACGGCATTCATGCGCTGCAGGTGTACGGCTGGCTGCCCGGCCTGCACCAGGCCGCCTACGACATCAGTTCCTGGTACGACCCGAGCAGCTGGTACGGCGTCTTGCTGTCGGGCATTTTCAACTTCTCCGCAAATCCCTCGTGGCTCCAGGTGATCGCCTGGATCGCGTACATCGCGATCGTCACACCCGTGTTCCTGCTACGCGGCCGGACCCAACAGAAAGAAGCGAGCAATGGCACACCAGCTCCGCAGATCACTCCTCCTCGGCCTGGCGATCGCCACGCCGCTGACGCTGGCCGCGTGTGAGTCGAAGTCGACCGGCGAGGCGATCGCCGTCACGTCGACCGACGACAAGTGCGAGTTGGGTGTCACCGAGGCGCAGACCGGCGAGGTGAGCTTCGCGATCACCAACAACGGCAACAAGGTGACCGAGTTCTACGTCTTCGGCCAAAACAACCGAGTGCTCGGCGAGGTGGAGAACATCGGTCCCGGCCTCAAAGGCACCATGACCGTCGACATCACCGAGCCGGGCACCTACGAGGTGGCGTGCAAACCTGGCATGGTCGGCACCGGCATCCGTCAGCAGCTGACCGTCACCGGCGAGGCCAAGGAGAAGTCGAAGGCACCGGCCGACGTCGAGCAGGCCAAGGCCCGCTACCTCGACTACGTACGCGGTCAGGTCGACGGCCTCGTCGCGCAGACCGAAACCTTTGTCGGCTACCTGCACTCCGGCGACCTGGCGGCCGCCCGCAACTCGTTCGGGCTGACCCGCACCTACTACGAGCGTGTCGAGCCGGTGGCCGAGAGCTTCCAGGACCTCGACCCCAGCATCGACATGCGCTGGGACGACACCGAAGACGGCAAGGTTCGGTTCACCGGTTTCCACCGGATCGAACGTTTCCTGTGGCCGCCGCAGGCCAGCGAGATCGGCGACGCACCGGGCCAGATCGCGCCGGCCGATGCCGCCGACGCCAAGGCAACCGACACGCCCGAGGCCATCAACAAGGTCGCCGACCAACTGCTGGCCGACGTCACGGCGTTGCAGACCGAGGTGAACAAGCCGGACTTCGAGTTCGACACCCGCATGTTCGTTCAGGGTCCGCAGGCGCTGATCGACGAGATCGCGGCCACCAAGGTGGGCGGCGAGGAAGACCGCTACGGTCACACCGACCTGTGGGACTTCGCCGCCAACATCGACGGCGCCGAGGTCTTGATCGCCGAGATGCAGCCGATCATCTCCGCCAAGGATCAAGGCCTGATGGACAAGATCACCCAGCAGTTCGCCGACGTCCGCACCGCGATCAACGCGCTGCGCCAGGGCGACGGCTACGTCTCCTACGACACAGTGCCCGAGGCCACCCGCCGAGAGCTTTCGGCCAAGATCGATGCCCTGTCCGCGACACTCTCGCAGGTTCCGGGCATCGTCATGAGCCAGTGATCTCCCGCCGCACCGCCCTCACCGCCAGCGCGGGTCTGGTCGCCGCCGGAGTCGCCGGCGGTGCGCTCACCGCCTGCGGCGCCGACGACGACAGTCCGAGCCAGGTGGTCGACTTTTACGGCGAGCACCAGGCCGGCATCGTCACCGAGGCGCAGGACCGGTTGCATTTCGCTGCCTTCGACGTGGTGACAACCAATCGCGACGACGTCGTCGCCATGCTCAAAGCGTGGACGGCGGCGGCCGAACGAATGACGCGCGGCGAGGAGGTGACCGCCGACGGGGCGACTGGGCTGGGCGACTACACGCCGCCCACCGACACCGGCGAGGCCCTCGGCCTCTCGGCGGCACATCTGACGCTGACCATCGGCTTCGGGCCGAGCCTATTCACCCGGTTCGGACTGGCCGCACGCAAACCGGCCGCGCTCACCGAGCTGCCGGCGTTCGCCACGGAGAAGATCGATCCGCAGCGGAGCAATGGCGACATCTGCATTCAGGCGTGCGCCGACGACCCGCAGGTGGCTGTGCACGCCATCCGCAACCTGGCACGGATCGGTGTCGGCGTGGTGGCGGTGCGCTGGTCGCAGCTGGGTTTCGGCCGCACGTCGTCGACCACCCGCACCCAGCAGACCCCGCGCAATCTCTTCGGTTTCAAAGACGGCACCGCCAACATCCGGTCCGACGAGACCGAGGATCTGAACAAGTGGGTGTGGGTTGGCGAGGAAGACAATCCGCCGGCGGCGCAATGGATGACCGGCGGCACCTATCTGGCCGCGCGCCGGATCCGGATGGACATCGAACCGTGGGACCGGGCGAATCTGTTGGAGCAGGAAATCATCATCGGCCGCACCAAGGGCGAGGGCGCCCCACTCGGCCAGACCGCGGAGTTCGACGAACCCGACTTTCAGATCACCTCGGGTCGCGCGCCGCTCATCGCGCGCAATTCGCATGTGGCGGTGACCAATCCGAAGAACCGCGGCGGTGTCCGTATTCTGCGGCGCGGCTACAACTTCACCGACGGCTCCGACGGCTTCGGCCACCTGGACGCCGGTCTGTTCTTCATCGCGTTCAACCGGGACTCCCACAAACAGTTCATTCCGATGCAGCACGATGTCGCCCGCCGGGACGCGCTCACCGAATACCTGATCACCCAGTCCTCGGCCCACTTCGCCGTCCCGCCCGGGATCCAGCCCGGCGAATACTGGGGCCAACGACTCTTCGAAGGCTAGATCGACTCTCGCTCAACGTCAGAAATTGACCGGCCTCCGACGCGACCACCACCGACGCACCCGCGGCTTAGGAATCTGGTGCGGCTCCCACTCGGTGAGTTCAATGACCCATGCCTCAGGCATGCGCCCCAGGTTCGTCTCTGCTTCAACCAGCCCCCGCGCAGCAGCGCGACGAACTTCCGGTGCGACCGGCCTCCGGCGGGGCACTCCCGGCGATACGTTCTCACTGCCTGTCATCACTGCCTCCAAGATCAGTCTCCCAGTTGATTCCGCGAATGTCATCCGGAGCGCTGACGCTCAGGAACCACCGAGCGAACAGACTCCGGTCCTCGTCCGACGCGAGTTTGGACTCCTGGATCACTCGCAGCGCGTCGACACCCACGACTTGCCGCTCGGGTTCCCCCGATAGCGCCTGATCGACGGCCCAAGTCGCCCGTCGCCACCACTCCGCACGACGATCGGCGTACGTCCGTTGCAGCAGCGTCGCGATCACTCCGGTGAAGCCGAAAGTCCCGACCAGCAACGTAGATCCCACCCGCGCGTCGCAAAGCCGCTCGTCCACAGGCCCGTCACGCTTAAGCGGGTTGTCCACAGATCTCGGCCCGGTCCATCGAAATTCTTTGGATCCCGATAAGCGCGAACGACAACGCGGGCTGCCGAAGCCGCCATACTGGATGACGTGCGAATGCAACGACGTTTGGCGGCCCTGACGGCCGCGGTGCTTCTTCCGGTGGCGGCGCTGACCGCCTGTTCCAGCTCGTCTGACGAGCCAGCACCCGCCCAGCGCAGTGCCCTGCCGGCGCGCGTGCTGGAGTCCGGGACGCTGAAGGTAGGCACGGAAGCGCAGTTCGCGCCGATGGTCTTCACCAACCCGGAGAATCAGCTGACCGGCTTCGACATCGACCTGATGACGGCGATCGGCGAGGCCCTGGATGTGAAGGTCGACTTCCAGCAGGCGCCGTTCGCCGACCTACTGCCCGGCGTCGTCGGCACCGAGTACGACGTCGCCGTGCGCGGCATCTTCGATACGCTCCGCCGCCAGGAGCAGGTCGACATGGTGACCTATTACAGTGCCGGTACACAGTGGGCCGAGCGGACCGGCGATAACATCGACCCCACCGACGCCTGCGGCAAGCGGGTGGCCGCCGAGCGCGGCACCACCCAGTTCACGTCCGAGCTGCCGGCCAAGAGCGATGCCTGCACCGATGTCGGCGAGGAAGCCATCGAGGTGGTGGGCTTCGACAGTCTCCGGGACGCACTGACAGCGCTGGCGAACGGTGCGGTAGACGCTGTCTCCGCCGACTCCCCGGTCATCCTGTACGCGGCGAAGGAGTCGGCGGGCAGGCTTCAAGCGATCGGTAATCCCTTCGACACCCAGCCGTACGGCATCGCCGTCGCCAAGGGGTCGCCGCTCGGACCGGTATTGAGGCAGGTGGTGCAGCAGTTGATCGACGACGGCAAACTCAAGCAGATCGGCGAGAAGTGGGGCCTGGACGACGACGGCCAGATCACCACATCCCAACTCAACGGCGCGACGAGCTGAGGCGGGGCGACATGAAACGAGTTCTCCTCGGCCTGTTCACGGCAGCCACCGCGACAATGCTGATCGCTGGCTGTTCCACCACCACCGACGGCAACGCCCAACCGCCACCGCCGACGCCGATCGCGGAGGACGAGGCGCCCGAAGAGTTCGCCCAGGTGATCGCTTCGTCAAACGTCGACGCGCAACGCTACGTGTATCCGGTAGCGAAGGGGGAGAGCGACAATACGCAGAACTGGCTCGACCTGTTCATGCCCAAGGGCGACAACCACGCGCCCGGCTCCATCCCGCTGGTCGTTCTGATTCATGGCGGGGCATGGAAGTCGCAGATCGGCGCGGACGTCTTTGTCGAGTTCTCGCGGCGCTTGGCCGAGCGCAATCTGGCCGTCCTCAACGTCGAGTATCGCCGTGTCGGCTCGGGTGGCGGCTACCCACAGACGTTCTCCGACGTCGCATCGGCGCTGGACTATATTCCGGAGGTGGGCCGGGCGAATCCGGCGATCAACCTCAGCGACGCGGTAGTGGTGGGCCATTCTGCGGGCGGCCAGCTCGCAATGTGGGCGGGCACCCGCCACAAGCTGGAAGATAACGAGGTGGGCGCCAAGCCGAAGTTCCGGCCGACCAGTGTGGTGTCACTGGCGGGCCCGCTGGACATGCGGACCGCGGTGGAGATGGGCGATATGAACATCGTGAAGGCGCTGGGCGGCATGCCCGACGAGGTGCCCGATCGGTACACCTCGGTCGACCCGATCCAGAACATCGATCCGGCGACGCCGGTTATCGCGATGGCCGGCGACAAAGACCACGTCGTCCCCGCAGTGATCTCCCAGAACTACGTCGACGCGGTGAAAAAGGCGGGCGGCCAAGGCACCTTCGTCATGCTGCCCGGCGCCAATCACGTCTCAATCGTCGACCCCTCCCGCCCCGAATTCCTGCGAGTCCTGGAGACAGTGAGCAAGGCCGCCCAACGCGCCCACCCCGCCCCCTGAGCTCCTCCCGCTCCCTGAGCCCCCTCTGCCCCCTGAGCTTGTCGAAGGGCCTCATCTCTGGTTGAGCCGGGCGACGAAGGAGCCCGTGTCGAAACCAACTCCGTGCAATGCTTGATAGCACCCGCACATCGCTTGAGGGGGGTGGGCGCCATGCCGGTCACTGACAGGCTGTTCGCCCGGCTACTGCAGGATCGACGTTTCGTTCGCGCACCGATTCCGATGTATCGGCACAGATTCGGCTGGCTGTTCGGCAAGCGGATCCTGATGCTGCAGCACACCGGGCGGAACACCGGCGAGCCACGCTTCGTCTGCCTCGAGGTCGTCGCACGTCCCGCCCCGAACCGGATCGTCGTCGTGAGCGGTTTTGGTGAACGTGCCCAGTGGTATCGCAACCTGCAGGCCGACCCCGTGTGCCGGGTATCGATCGGAAGACGACGCGACGTCCCGGCTCACGCCCGGATGATGACTGACGAGGAGTCCGCGGACGCCCTCGAGCACTACCAACAGGCGCATCCGGCGGCGTGGAAGCGGTTGCGTGGTGCGATCGAGGAGGCGGTGGGCGCCCCGGTGTCCACCCTGCCAATGGTCGAGCTCACCGCACGCTGAGCCTCCCCCGCCCTCTTCGCTGGTTGAGAGGCCGGCCCGACATCCCAGTAGTGATCGAACTCCTGGCCCAACCACCGAGGGCACGATCTCAACCGAGAGCTCCAGAAAACCCTTGGGCCCGGCCGAACGAAGTGCTCACCCGATGGCGGCTACCAAACTGACTCTGCCAAGACAGCGCCCGCAGCGTCAGTAGTTCCATTAGCCGAGCCGAGGCGCCAGCCGAGGCTCGAGTCGAAACCACCCCACAGCAGCCTCACTCACCAAGAACTGTCGTAGGTCACAGGTAACTTTGTATTAGTACACCAGTACGAATAAAGGAGAAGCCGTGACCCAGGACATCTTCGACCAGACCGCCCCTTCCGACCTCGACGACGAGCAGCTCGAAGAGCGGGTCATCGGCTATGCCTCGCAGGTCGCGGCCCTCACCTGCCGCATGCTCGACTACCTCGCCGAATTCGATGCCCGCAAGGCCTGGGCCGGTGACGGAATCGCCACTTGCGCCAACTGGCTCGTGTGGCGCACCGGCATGAGTCTGCGCACTGCACAGGACCATGTCCGTGCCGCGAAGGCCCTGCAGACGCTGCCGCTGATGCACGAGGAGTTCCGCACCGGTCGTCTCTCCTATTCCAAGGTCCGGGCGCTCACTCGGGTCGCGACTCCCGAACGTGAGCGCGAGTTGGTCACCTTCGCCCAGTCCGCCTCCGCGGCCCAGGTCGAGCGACTCTGCGGCGCGATCCGCGATATCGATGCGCGGTGGGACACCTACGTCAATGGCGATCAAGAACCCGAGGCGGAACCGGCCCCACCTGAAACCTGGGGCCGGGTCCACCACAAGAGCGACGGCACCATGACGGTCACCCTCCGGCTGAACGCGGTCGACGCGAAGCATTTCATGACGGCCGTCGTGCGCGCCGAGTACGAGCGCACCCGCACCGTCGACGACCCCGACCTCGATCCGCACCCGGCACAGCCGGCCGACGACTCGACCGCGAACCCGTGCCCGCCGAGCGACCTGTGGCGCAATGCGCCGGCCAACATCGGGCCGGCCGTGGTCGCGATGGCCGACCTCACCATCAACGCCCTCGACATCCCCGAAACCGCGGCCGGCGCCGAAATCCTGGTCCACGAGGTCGACGGCGTGTCGAGCGTCGACGACGGCCCCGAGCTGCGTTCCGCGGAACGCGAAGAGATGGAGTGCGGCGCGTCCGTCCGCACGATCGGCCACGCCGAGGGTGACCACGTCACTGTGGGTGGCCGCCGCATGGGCCCGGTGTTGTGGTGGGGTCGGCGTCGTCGCGTTCCGAACGCGGCGCTCGTGCGCACCATCCTCATGCGCGACCGTTGCTGCCAGGCCCCGGGCTGTGAGCGCACGCGCTTCTTGCACATCCACCACGTGACGCCCTGGTCGCAGGGCGGCACCACCGATCCGGACAATCTGATTTTGCTGTGCGGCGCCCATCATCGCGCCCTGCACCACGGTGCGTTCGCCATCGAGGCGCTCGGCAGCCAGCGCTTCGCGTTCCGCGGAACGCATGGCGGTCTGCTGATCACCGCGCCCCTGCACGCCGCCCCACCCGACTGGCACCCCGACATGTGCGTCGAGCGCGACGGCGTCACTACCAAGGGCGGCGGTCACTGCGACTTCGGCTACACGACGAACGTCCTTTACGACAACTGGCAGATCGAACTGGACCGCCGCGCCGCCGAAGCCGAACTCACGGCCGCCGCCTAGAGGCGTTCCGCGGAACGCGAGAGGAACGCACCCACATGCAGATCACCGTCATCTTCACCGATGTCTACGACGGGGAGGAACACCTAAGCACAGGAACTGGCGCGTGAGTGACTCTAATCACCGACTCGGACATGTTGGACTTCGCTTGTTGGGACCTGCGGGTTTAAAGCCGTTTCGGATTCGATTTCTGCACTAAGGATCGCCGATAGGGTGGGTGGATGGCCTACCTTCGGACCGTGAAGACGGCCTCGGGAGCGCGAGCAGTCCAGATCGTTCACGGTTCGCGGAAGGGGTCGCGGTCGCGGTCGCGGTCGATCGAGCATATCGAGTCAGCGCACACCGACGACGAGTACGCAGCACTCAAAGTTGCTGTGCGCGGCGTCTTGCTGCAGTTCTGGGCGAGTTCGACCTGGGCATCGCGGATGTCGTGCCGGCCTCAGACGAACCGCTACCGATCCAGTCCTCATGGCGTGTTCCCAGTAGATAGGTCCATCCCGTACTGGAGTCCGTGATCGCCCTGGTGGGCGGGATAGGACAATGATTGGTATGGCTGGACGGAAGCGGCATTCGGCGGAGGAGATCGTCCGGAAGCT